>JAKAQA010000154.1 GCA_021811805.1 bacterium
TAACCTCTGTATTTCCTGGGCTCTTCCGTTTACTTTTCCCTTCGACGAATCCCTCGGTATCCTGTTTTGAGCAGACCTCGGGAGCATCGAATATTCTGCCGTAAGCCAGCCTTCGCCTCTGTCTTTTAAAAACGGCGGCACCTTATAATCGACGGAAGCCGTGCAAATCACCTTGGTATCTCCGGCTTCGACAAGGCAGGAACCCTCGGCATATTTCATATAACCGGGAGTTATAACCATGGTCCTCATTTCGTCGGCCGCCCTATTGTTATTTCTTATCATCTTTTGTTTTATTTACCCCGGTCCTTATTTTTTCTTTACCGCCGCATCTAAAATGCCGTTAATAAAAGCCGGAGATTCGTCGTTGCCGAATTTCTTCGCTATTTCTATCGCTTCGTTAATAACCACGTTTTTAGGGGTTTCGGGAATAAATAAAATCTCGTAAATAGAAAGCCTTAAAATATTCCTGTCAACTCTCGACATTCTTTCAATGGTCCAGTTTTTAGCCAGCGTCCCGATAAGGCTGTCTATTTTTCCCAAATTCGATAAAGTGCCGCGTACTATATTGGCAAAGAAATCAAAAATCTGGAAAATATCCTTTTTCCTGTTTAAATCTTCTTTTGTTTTTATAAATCCGTCTCTCATAAGGCTTTCCGAAGCAAAATCATTATAAAAACAATTTATTTTATAGTCTAAATTGTTTATGTTTCCGTCTTCTTCGTATAAAAACTGTAAAGCAAGCTCCCTCGCCTTTCTTCTTTTTGTCATAAATAAATAGTTAAAGCTCAGCTTTTCTTAATTTTTGCGTAAAGGCTTGCCATTTCTACGGCAGACATTGCCGCATCGAAGCCTTTATTCCCCATTTTAGTGCCGGCGCGCGATATAGCCTGCTCTATAGATTCCGCAGTTATTATTCCGTAACTTACCGGAACATTGTAGTGGATTGAAAGTTCTGAAATTAATTTCGTTACTTGATTGGACAACAGGTCAAAATGAGTAGTTTCTCCCCTTATCAGCGTACCGAGACATATTACGGCATCGTATTTTTTTGTTTCCAGCAGCATTTTCACCGCCATTGGAAGTTCAAACGCTCCCGGAACCTTTACCACGGATATGTTATCCTCGTTGGCTCCCGCCCTTTTAAGATAATCCAGCGCCCCGTCCATCAGTTTGCCGTTAATAAAATCGTTAAATCTCGAAATAACTATACCGAATCTAAAACCTGCGGCTTTAAGCTCGCCTTCTATTAAATTAAAGTTACTCATTTCTTACTCCCGTTAATTTAATTTATTTTATTATTTCATTTTTAATATGTGCCCTAATTTTTCTTTTTTCGTCTTTAAATAATTTTTATTGGTTTCGTTAGGGCATATTTCTACGGGAACCCTTTCGACGACGCTTAGGCCGTATCCTTCTAGTCCTATTATTTTTTTAGGATTATTGGTCATAAGCCGCATTTTCCCGACGCCGATATCGACCAAAATTTGAGCGCCGACTCCGTATTCCCTTAAATCGGGTTTAAATCCCAATTTTTCGTTTGCTTCCACTGTATCGTAGCCCTCGTCCTGAAGATTATAGGCTTTCAATTTATTTACGAGGCCGATGCCTCTGCCTTCCTGCATTAAATATAAAATAACGCCTCTGCCTTCCTTGTCTATCATCTCCATAGCCGTTTTCAACTGGTCTCCGCAGTCGCATCTCATTGACCCGAAAATATCTCCGGTAAGACACTGCGAATGAACCCTGACGAGAACGGGTTCGTCTTTTTTGATATCTCCTTTGACAAGGGCGATATGTTCTTTAAAATCGATATCGTTTGAATATACTATAATTTTAAAATCCCCCGCAAATTCCGTGGGTATTTTAGATTCGACAAGCCGTTTTACGTGTTTTTCGTGTTTAAGCCTGTAATTTATCAAGTCTTTAATAGTAAGAATTTTTATGCCGAATTTTTTTGAAAACTTTATCAAATCGGGCATTCTCGCCATCGTTCCGTCGTCGTGCATTATTTCGCATATGACGCCGTACGGCTTCAGTCCGGCTATACGGGCTATATCTATCGAACCTTCGGTCTGGCCGGTCCTTGTCAATACTCCGCCGTTCTTGCCTCTCAAAGGAAAGATATGGCCGGGCCTTACTAAATCGGACGGTTTGGCATCGTCATCTATCGCGGTTAATATAGTTTTTGCTCTGTCATGGGCCGATATTCCCGTCGTAACCCCTTCTTTCGCCTCAATGGATACCGTAAACGCCGTAGTAAACTTAGACTCGTTATTTACGACCATAGGCGGAAGGTCTAAACTGTCGGCTTTTTCTTCCGTTAGCGTTAAACATATCAATCCTCTTGCATTTTTCGTCATAAAGTTGATAATTTCCGGAGTAGTATGCTCGGCGGCGACGACCAAGTCTCCTTCGTTTTCCCTGTCCTCGTCATCTACGAGAATAATCATTTTCCCGTTCTTTATATCGAGAGCAGCCTCTTCTACGGTTGCTAAACTCATATTTATCTACCATCCTTTTTAATTTATTGCATAAAGCCGTTTTCGGCTAAAAATTCCATAGTCAACCCGCCTGGATTCGCGGCCGGTTTTTTGGCTCCGCCGCCCGACTGTTCGGCCGCCGCATCTTTTAAGCGGTTCACGACCGTCCTCTCTATTATGTCGGATTCAAGATTTACGTAATCGCCGGCATTTTTAAACTTTAAATTTGTTTCTGCGTATGTCAAAGGTATTAAGCTTACAAAAAAAATACCGCCGGCGGTTTCGTTTACGGTCAGGCTTATTCCGTCTATACTTATAGAGCCTTTCTTTATAATATAATTTTTAATATCGGCATCTATGGAATTTACTATTTTTATGCCTATAATAATGGAATTCCCCGTTCTTTTTTTAACCGAGAGCATACCGATGCCGTCTATATGTCCCAGCACAAAATGTCCTGAAATATCGGAATTCACGGAAAGAGCCGGCTCTATATTCACGCTTTCGTTTATTTTTAGATATTTTAATGCAGAATCTTTAAAGGTTGCGGGGGTATAATTAA
>JAKAQA010000030.1 GCA_021811805.1 bacterium
CAAGCGTAGGCTGATAGCCGACTGCGGAAGGTATTCTTCCCAGAAGTGCGCTGACTTCCGAATTTGCCTGCGCAAACCTGAAAATGTTATCTATAAAAACCAATACGTCCTGCCTTTCTTCGTCTCTAAAATACTCCGCCATGGTAAGAGCCGAAAGAGCGACCCTCGCTCTCGCTCCGGGCGGTTCGTTCATCTGTCCGTAAACTAATACCGCTTTATCCAAGACTTTAGATTCTTTCATCTCCGTCCATAGGTCGGTTCCCTCCCTCGTTCTTTCACCGACGCCCGCAAATACCGAAAACCCTCCATGTTCTATAGCTATATTATGTATCAGTTCCATAACTAAAACGGTTTTGCCGACGCCAGCGCCGCCGAACAATCCCGCCTTGCCCCCTTTTAAATATGGTTCCAGCAGGTCTAAAACTTTGATGCCCGTCTCTAATATCTCGACATTAGTAGACTGCTCTTCAAAAGTCGGGGCGGGCCTGTGAATGGGAAGCCTCGATTTAAACTGCACGGACGGCAGTTCATCGACAGGCTCTCCGATAACGTTAAATATTCTGCCGAGAACTTCTCTTCCAACGGGAACGGTTATTTTGTTGCCTGTATCTATTACTTTGATGCCTCTATATAATCCGTCCGTAGAATCTAACGCAATGCATCTGACGATATCTTCGCCGAGGTGCTGGGCGACTTCGAGTGCTAAATTATTTTCTTTATCGTTTATGGCAGGATTAGTAAGGGTCAATGCATTAAAAATCGACGGCAGTTTCTTGTTTTCAAATTTAACGTCGATGACGGGGCCTATAACCTGCGCAACAAAACCTTCATTCATTTATTTAATATCCTCCGAAAAAAATTATTTTATCGCGTTCATACCGTTTATAATATCTAAAATTTCAAGCGTAACTGCCGCCTGCCGCGCTTTATTATAAGACACGGTTAATTTATTTATAATCTTCCCGGCATTTCTTGTCGCATTATCCATTGCGTTCATCCTTGAAGCCTGTTCGCCGGCAAAAGATTCCAAAATTCTGTAATATATCTTGGTATGGATATAATCTTTAAAAATTTTGTCTAAGATTTCATCTTCATAGCCGACCGGCTCTACTAAATATCCGCCCAGATTTTTATTTTCGCCGGCAGTCCGGCTCTCAAACGGTAAAATTTTTTCGGCGTAGGCTCTTTGATGAAGCGTTGAAACGTACCTGTTTGAAATTATATAAACGGTTCCGATTTTGCCTTCCCTAAAATCGCTTAATATTATGTCCGATAATAACGCGGAAAGATTTAGGGGCCCTCCGCTTTCGGAAAAAGACCTGTTAAAAACAACATCGTAATTACGCTTTTTAAAAAAATCGAAACCTTTTTTACCAAGAATATATAGCTTCGCTTGGCTTGAATCTATTCCGGCAGTCTTTAATTCGTCGAAAAACAGTTTAAACAAGTTTATATTAAAAGACCCGCAAAGTCCTCTATCGGTAGAAATTATTATTATGCCGGTATTGCCGCCGATTGTTTTTACGTAAAAAGGATGCGAATATAATACCGTATTATCGGAAATATTTTTAATAACGTCGTCGTAGGCGGAAGCATATGCTTTAAATTCGTTCATTGCGGACTGGTTCCGCTTTAATTTCGACCCTGCTACCATTTTCATGGCTTTCGTTATTTGTCTTGTATTTTTGATACTAGAAATTTTTCTTTTTATAGATTTTAAATTAGGCATAATATATTTATCTTTATACTTATAATTTATATCAGTCTTCTATGAAAATCTTGTTGAACTTATCAAGCGCTGAGGTAAGATTCGATTTAACGTCGTCGTCTATCGTCTTTTTTTCTCTAATAGAAGTATAGATTTCGGGGTTATTATTTTCGATATACGATAAAAGTTCTTTTTCGTATTTCTTGAGCGAAGACAGGTTGTATTCATGCAGATAACCTCCGTTAGCCGCAAATAATATTACTACCTCTTTTTCCACCGGCATCGGGTCGTATTGAGCCTGTTTAAGAAGCTCCGACATCATCCTGCCTCTGGCAAGCATCTCCTGAGTAGTTTTATCGAGGTCAGCCCCGAATTGAGAAAATGCCGCCAACTCCCTGTACTGCGCCAAAGAAAGCCTTAAGCCGCCCGAAACCTGTTTCATGGCTTTAATCTGAGCGTCTCCTCCCACCCGAGATACGGAAAGACCGGCATTTACGGCAGGCCTGACGCCGGCGTAAAATAAATCGGTTTCCAGAAATATCTGTCCGTCCGTAATGGATATAACATTGGTAGGGATATACGCGGACACGTCGCCCGCCTGAGTTTCGATTATAGGCAGAGCGGTCAGCGACCCTCCGCCGTGCGCATCGTTTAATTTAGCGGCCCTTTCCAAAAGCCTTGAATGCAGATAAAAAACGTCTCCCGGATAGGCTTCCCTCCCCGGAGGCCTTCTTAAAAGCAGCGAAAGCTCTCTATACGCAACGGCATGTTTGGATAAATCATCGTATATTATAAGGCAGTGCATACCGTTGTCTCTAAAATATTCGCCCATCGTGGCCCCTGTGTACGGGGCAAAATATTGGAGCGCCGCCGGATCGCTGGCATTTGCCGCTATTATCGTAGTATATTCCATAGCTCCGGCACTCGCCAAACGGTCATAGATGAATGAAATACTCGACTGCTTCTGTCCTACCGCGACATATATGCAGTAAACCCCGGAACCTTTTTGATTTAATATAGTATCTATGGCTATGGCGGTTTTTCCCGTCTGCCTGTCTCCTATAATAAGCTCTCTCTGCCCCCTTCCTATAGGTATCAATGCATCTATTACTTTAATTCCGGTATATAAAGGCTCGTTGACCTTTTTTCTCTGCACTATGCCGGGGGCTTTTTTTTCTATTGCCGAATATTTTTCGGCTTTAACGGGATTTTTTCCGTCTATAGGCCTTCCAAGTCCATCGAGAACCCTGCCTACGACGCCCATTCCAACCGGAACTTCGGCTATATTGCCGGTTCTTTTTACGGTATCGCCTTCTTTGACTAAAAATTCCTCTCCCAATATAACGACGCCCGCATTATCTTCCTCCAAATTTAACACATAGCCATAAACATCCGGCGAAAACTCAAGCATTTCGCCAATCATAGCATTTTTAATTCCGTATATTTTCGCTACGTTGTCTCCTACCGATAAAACAACGCCGACCTCGCTAATATCGATATTTTTAGTATAAGATTCTATTTTGCTCTTTATGATATCGGTAATCTCGGAAGCCTTAATCGCCATAAATAAATGCCCCTTGTTTTAAATATTTATAAAAATTATCCGCCTGCGTTTTAATACTGCCGTCGTATAATATATTTTCTATATTTATTATGTATCCGCCTATCAGTTCTTCGCTGACCTCTTCGGATATAACAGCCGTTTTACCCAAAGATTTTTCTATAATATTTTTTATTTTATTTTTTTCCTCGGATTCTAATTTTTTTGCGGAAACTACCTTAACCCTCGATATATTTAAAAAATTATCCCTCAAAGCCGAATATTCGTCGAAAATTTTCGGCAGATATCCGGTTCTTTCGTTTTCTATCAGAAGATGAATAAAATTTATGAAATACGCGCTCAGGGATAATTCCCCGCTTAATAAGCCGATAACCTCGAATCTTTCGTCTTTGCCTATATACGTTTGCGCTAAAAATTCCTTAAGGCATAGCTTATCGTAACAAAAACTAATAAAATTATTAAGGTCGTTAAAAATTTCTTCGACTATCCCGGAACCTGCGGCTATTTCAAAAAGAGCGGCGGCGTACCGCCTGCTTATCCGATTGTTTTGCAAATGCGTCCTCTTGAAGTTTAAGAAATTTATCGTTTATTTTATTGCCGGAACCTTCGGCTATTTCTTTTTGCAGAATATCCCTTGCCGATTTAAAAGACATATCTAATGCGTCTTCGAATATCCGTTTTTTCTGATTTTCTATTTCCGATTCTGCCTGTTTTATATAACTATTTAAAATTTTGCCCGCCGATACCCGCGCATTTTCTATGATGCCGTTTTTTTCCGTTTCGGCTTCTTTTACCGCTTCTTTCTTAATATCTTCTATCTCTTTTTTAACTTCGGCAAGGCTTATTTTAGCTTCTTCGTAAAGTTCCTTAGCTTTTTTTTCGTATTCTTCGGCTTTAGCTAAAGACGATTCTATATCTTTTTTTCTATTGCCGAAAAAAGGCGCGCCGAATCTTATATATACGTAAGCAATTCCTATAGCCAGCAGAATCGTATCGAATATGCGCCAGAAAAGGTTCATATATTTATTCTAAAATCTTTTTATATATTGAATTTGCAAGTTCTTCGGACCTCGACTTATAGTAATCGATTATCGCCTTTTTTTCTTCGTCGAATTCTTTGATTATACCGTTTAATTTTAAAGAAGCATCCTTTTTTGCCGAAGAAATAATAAGGCCTGCCTCGGCTAAACCGTCTTTGCGGCAGGTTTCTTTTATTTTATTGATTTCGGTTTTTAATTTCTTTTTCTCCTCTTCGGCATCACGTTTTAATCTATCGGTTAAGTCTTCGAAATATTTTTGGTTTTCGTTGCCGGAACCTATAATTTCATTCCTTTTTTTTAAGATATCTCTTATAGGTTTAAATAAAAATAGATTTAAAAGATAGGTAAATATAAGGAACGCGGCGGCTTCGAATAAAAGTCCCTGCCACGTTATAATTAATTCAGTCATACGATTTTTATGTTTTACATATTAGTCTTTATATCATTTGATTATATCAAAAACTTAAAAAATATCAATTTTATTTATAGCCGATTAACATTTTCTGAGTTTTTATGATAATATTTTAATAAGAGAGTTTTGAGGAATAAATATAATACGGCGTTTATTTTAGGCTCTTACGCAAACAGCGATTTTTTTTATCCGGTATATATCTTTATAATGCAGAAATAACTATGGAACCCGATTAATATTAGGGATATGCTTATTAATTTTATTTTGGGTATAGAAAGGCGGAATATTAATTCTAAATTTGGAATAATAAATCACTTTTTATTAATAAATTCTATTATTCTTTCTAGTTCTTCGCCTGAATAGAATTCTATTTCTATTCTGCCTTTTAGTTCGGTTCCCTTAGTTTTATAATTAATTTTAACTCTGGTCTGAAGTTTTTCCAGCAATTCGTCTTCGTAACTTTTAATCTGTGAAGATACCGATAAATCCTTTTTGGGCTTCTGTTTTTTCTTCTTTAATTTAAATTCTCTAGCTTTGCGCTCGGTTTCCCTGACGTTTAATTTTTCGCCGGAAATCGTGTTCAACAGCATGCCCGCTTCATCGTCCGACAAACCCACAAGATTTCTTGCGTGAGAAGGAGTAATTTTACCGTAAATAAGCTCTTTTTTAACTTCTTCGGGCAGGGATAGAAGCCTTAGCATATTGGTAATAGTCGCCCTGTCCTTGCCTACTTTAACCGAAAGCTCTTCATGGGTTAATTTATACTCATCTATCAGCCTTAAATAGCAGTTTGCTTCTTCGATAACGTTTAAATCCTGTCTCTGTATATTTTCTATAAGGGCAATCTCAAGAGCTAAAACACCGGCGACGTCTTTAATTATCGCCGGAACTTTTTTAAAACCGAGTTCTTTGGCGGCCATATATCTTCTTTCGCCTGCTATTAAATCGTACCCGCCTTCGTTTTTAGATTTAGAGACTATCAGCGGCTGAATTATCCCGTTCTCTTTAATAGAATTTTTTAACTCGGCAAGCTTATCTTCGTCAAAATATTGCCTCGGCTGGTATATGCCGGTATTTATTTTATCTATGCCTATTTCAAAAACGGAAAACTTGCCGTCTAAATCCGCCTGCCCCTCGTTCTGGTTGAAATCGGTTAAAAGAGCCCCCAGCCCCCTTCCTAATACGTTTTTTTTAATATGTCTTTCTTTTTCTTCCATATTTGTCCTTTTTACGCCGCTTTAGATAAAAATTCTTTAGTTAATTCAAGGTAATAAACCGCCCCCTTGGAATTTATATCGTATAAAATTATAGGCTTGCCGAAACTCGAACTTTCGGGAAGCTTTACGTTTCTAGGTATAACATTTTCATAAATTTTTTGCCCAAAATATTTTTTAACCTCGCCGACAATCTGGTTTGTAAGGTTAGCTCTTCCGTCAAACATAGTAAAAAGAACCCCTTCTACGTGTAAAGTTTTGTTTAATCTTTGGTTGACGAGTTTAATAGTCTGCATAAGCCTGGATATGCCTTCTAACGAATAATATTCGCACTGCATCGGGATTAAAACGCTGTCGGAGGCGGTAAGGGCATTAATAGTCAGCAGTCCTAAAGAAGGCGGCGTATCTATAAAAATATAATCGTAATCGCCTTTTATCTTATCTATTATGTTTTTTTTGAAAAAATATTCCCTTTCCCCTGCATTTACAAGTTCGACCTCTATCCCTGCAAGGTCCTGCGTTGCTGGTATTACATATAGATTTTTCATCTGAGTCGGGTAAACGGCGTCGAAAACTTCGGATTCGCCCGTAAGACATTCATAAATAGTGGGATTGGATTTTTCTACGGCAATATTTAATCCGCTCGTAGCATTTGCCTGGGGATCTGCGTCTATCAAAAGGACCTTTTTCTCGTATGCGGAAAGGCAAGCCGCAATGTTTACCGCAGTAGTAGTCTTCCCTACTCCGCCTTTCTGGTTGGAAATACAGACGACTTTCGACATAAAATCAACCTATAGGTAATTATTGTATTAAAAATTAATTAAAAACAATTATAACATTAATTAAATTTATAAATCAAAATTTTTGTTTCACGTGAAACTTTTTATTCGAATATTATGGTTTTATTGTCATATTCCAGTATCCTGTCCTCGGTAAAAAACTTAACGGCTTTTGCAAGCACCAATTTTTCTACGATTTTACCTTTTCTTTTTATTTCGCTTATATCGTCTCCATGGCTTATTCTTATAATATCCTGCTCTATAATAGGTCCGTCGTCTAATTTTTCGTTTACGAAATGCGCCGTAGCCCCTACCAATTTTACGCCTTTTTGATAAG
This sequence comes from bacterium, assembly GCA_021811805.1. GTDB lineage: Bacteria > SZUA-79 > SZUA-79 > Acidulodesulfobacterales > Acidulodesulfobacteraceae > Acidulodesulfobacterium_A. Next base: position 7,052 of record JAKAQA010000030.1, read on the forward strand.
CCTGCACGTAAGGTTTTGCGCCTGGAAACGACGGCAGGAAAGAATGATGTATGTTGATTATTTTCCGGCAGAAAGAATTAATAAAGTCCTCCGACAAAACTCTCATATATTTTGCAAGTATTACAAAATCTATTTCTAAATTTAACCTTTTGAATTCTTTTTTTATAAATTCTTCCTGCCGGGCACGATTATCCCTATACGGGGCATATATAAACGGTATGCCGTAAGATTCCGCAACGGACTGCAATATATTATGATTAGACACGATGCAGATAACGTCGAAAAATAAATCGCCCGAACTTTTTTGCCATAACAGTTCGTACAGGCAGTGGTCTTCTTTTGAAACGAATACCGCCGCTTTTTTCTTTACCGAAGTATCGGTTAGTTTAAATTCGGCATTAAAAACCGAAGAAAATTCGGATAATTTTTTATTTATATTACGCAATCCGCGAAGGCTTTCCGTTTCAAAAACTATACGCATAAAAAAATGGGGGTTGTCTCCCGAATTAGTCGAATACTGATTAGATTCTATTATGTTGGCGCCGTTTTCAAAAAGTATTTTCGAAACGGCTGCCACTATTCCTTTTTTATCGGGGCACGAAAATGTCAAAACTATCATAATTTATTTTTTACCTCACATTAAAGCTATAAGCCTTCCGCAAAAAAATCCGGCTGCGGCGGCTGTCCCGCCTATTAAAACCATTTCGAGAGCGCTTTTAAACCTGCCGGTTTTCGTTACTTTTGCTTTGGCAAGTCCGGTAACGGCCAGAACGGTTATAGATAAAATAATCGAAGCCGCAACTGCGGTTATAGAATGTTTAATAAAAAAGAACGGCAGTAGGGGCGGGATACCTCCTGCTAAAAAAGATAATCCCGTATAAGATGCAATTTTTAAAGGATTCTCGTAATAATCCCTGCTTATGCCAAGCTCGTCCTGAACCATAAAATCAAGAAGCATTTTTTTGTCCGACATAAGCTTTTTAACTATAGGTTCTATTTCAGCTTCGGTAAAACCTTTATCCTGATATATTTCGTAAATTTCTTCTATTTCATGATGAGGATTTTCTTTAATCTCCCTCATTTCCCTGTTAATCTCTTTTTGGTAAAATTCATTCTGGGATTTTGCGGCAAGATACGCTCCAAAAAACATAGAAACCGTGCCGGCTATAATTTCAGCCGAGCCCGACATAAGAACTATTTTTAAGTTTATCAATGCTCCGGTCACGCCTGCAATAAATCCGACCGTCGTAACCAATCCATCGTTAATTCCGAATACGAACTCTCTTATAAGTTTGCCTTCGGGCGTATGCCAGTCTTCGTTGTGAAATCTTTTTAACGGATCCAAACATCTCTCCTATTTATAAAATTATAAAAATCAAACCGAAAGCCTTTTAACCACCCTGTCTTTACCGAGAAATTTAATTATTTTCAATATAGACGGACCGTCCAGCCTTCCGGTCACAAAAAGCCTTAACGTTTCATAACACTCTTTAACCGTTTTGCCGTTTTCCGAAGCCGTTTCTTTTATAATATTTTTGGTCGATTTTTCACTGAAATCGTCCGTATTTTGCAGATTATTTAAAAGAGTGCGTTTTAATCCGGCGTCATATTTAATTCCGTCGAATTCTATATTAAAGCCGTCGAAAAATATATCGAACTCTTTTAAAATTTCCTTTACCGTTTTAAATTCATTTTTTAAAAAATCTATTATTTCTACGTACATACTTTCTCCATATATTTCTTTAAGTTTTTTTAATACATCTCCGGCTTGAAATTTTTCCGTTAAGATTTTTATTAATTTTTCCGCGGTCATGCCTGCAAGCAGTCTTTCGTTTATATGCCTTAATTTGTCCTCGTTAAAAATCGCGCCTGAACCTTTTGCCTTCTTAATGTCAAAAAGTTCCGCCATTTCTAAAATATCGGAAAATATTTCTTTTTCAAATATTTCTTTCTTGCCGTTTCTATACTCATGCACGGTAAAAGTATTGCCGGTTACGGCAAGATAATTTAATATGGCTTCCGGAAGATATCCTTTTTCTTTATAATATTGAATATTGGCGGCCGCATCTCTTTTCGACATAATTTTTCCGTCCTTTCCGTATAAAAGAGAGATATGGGCAAAAGCGGGCGGCTCTTTGCCTAGGGCTTTAAGAATTAAAATCTGTTTCGGCGTATTGCTTATATGGTCTTCTCCTCTTATGACATGAGTTACGCCTAAGTCGTAATCGTCTATAATAGAAGCAAAATTATATGCAAATCTATTATCTTCGGTTTTTAAAATAAAATCGCCTATAAGTTTTGGATTAAAAGAAAGGCGTCCGTGAACCGCATCGTTAAATTCTATAGAGTTGAAACTCGGGTTTATTTTTAAAACTTTGGCTATATTCAAACGGATGGAAGGGTATAAGCCTTTTTCCTTTAAGCTAAGGCTTAATTTTTCTTTTTCTCCGGAGGAAAGATTGGCGCATCTTCCGTTATATATATAAGGTTTTTTAGACTTAACCGCAATTTCTTTCGATTTTAAAATTTCTTCTTCGGTGCAAAAACATTCATAGATAAAACCGTTTTCTTTTAAGCCGTTAAGATATTTTTCATAAATAAACGTCCTTTCGGATTGCCGGTAAAACTCGTCCCAGTTAATTTCAAACCACCGCAAATCGTCCGCGATAGCATCTTCATACTCTTTTTTGCTTCTGGCTCTGTCCGTATCGTCTATTCTTAAAATAAACCTGCCCTTATATTTTAAGGCAAAAATATAGTTGAATAATGCCGTCCTCACGCCGCCCATATGAAGATTGCCGGTAGGACTCGGCGCAAAACGGACCCTTGCCTGATTAGCCAAATTTTCTTCCACGTAACCCTGCTTCGTTTAATATTCTATTTTTATTTTTAAAAATCGAATATTATTATATTATATAATTACCATAGAATATCATAAACGAAATCCGTTATTCAATAAAATCATTTTAAATATATAAACGTTAATATTATGAGCGAAAAAACCTCTCCGGAAATATTTACAGATAAGATTAGAGAAAATTTCGAAAATTTCGGGATAATTCCCGGCGGCGGTCTTGACCGCGAAAGGCTTGAAAAGTTTTACGTTTTATATGCGGAACTTATTCAATGGAATAAAAAAATAAATATTACCGCGGTAACCGGCGAAAACGAATTTATAAAAAAGCATATTTTGGACAGCGCTTTTCTGTTTAAAATACTGGACAAAGAGGACAAAACTATAATGGATATCGGCTCAGGAGCCGGATTTCCCGGAATAGTCCTCAACATAATGAATCCGGCTTTAAATATAGTTTCTATCGAATCTATTTATAAGAAATGTAATTTTCAGAAAAATATTTCCAGGAAATTAAACCTTCAAAATTTTAACTGTATAAATATGAATATTTTTTCTTTTAATTTTGACGACGGTTTAGACGCGATAACTACCCGGGCGGCTTTTAACCTAAGCGAACTTATAAATTTAATAGAAAAATTAGGCTTAAAAAAAAATATTAATTTATATCTTTTTTTGTCTAATTTAGAGGAGGCGGAAAAAATTGGACATTTTAAATACGGAACTAAACTTATGCAATTGGACAGAATATTGTTTTATAAGACGGAATATTATTTCAGGCTTATAGCAAAATATACGGTTGCTCCAAAATAATTTAAATCTTAAATCACCATTAGACATTTCTTTTTCTGGATCCCTGCTTTCGCAAGAATCCAGAAATTAAGGTATAAATAATTATAATTTAATCCTCTTATCCCCCTCATAAACATAAACGCCGACATCGGATTCATCTTTTGCATGGTCGTGCGAACCGTCGCAGAAAGGAAAATTCTTTGAAAGACCGCATGCGCAGACGTAAATCGGAAACTTTGCGTCTTTTTCTTCTATAGCGACCGGGAGTTTCTTTTCGTGCTTTACTATTCTTGACATAATGCCTCCTTATTAAATTAATAAAGTTTAAATTTTAATACGGTTAACCGTATTGTTAATAATAAATCTATAAATATATAATGTCAATCAGGAATTTTAAATTTATCTGGTTCTTTTTTTATACTTAAAAGGGACTTTTAAAAGTTAGCGATATTTTTTTTATTTTTAACAGTCCAGTTATGCAATATTTCAATCGCTTCGGTAAGTTCTTTGCCTGCCGGGGTAAGGCTGTATTCTACCATTATAGGCTTAATGGAAATTATATTTCTATCAACCGCTCCTATTTCCTCTAAAACCTCAAGCCGTTTAGACAATTCTCTCGAGGAAATGCCTTCTATCTTTTTTTTAATGCGGTTAAATCTTAGATTTTCGCCCGAAAGCTCTTTAATTATCATCAAAGACCATTTATTTGCGAGTATCTTAAATGCTTCCTGCGCCGGACAAAAAGTTTTATTATTTTTTACACCCATAATATTTATAGAATATCATTTTAAATATAAAATGTCAATTAAGTATATTTTATTATACTTAATAATAAAAAACTCCCTAATTGACTTTATATATTTAATAAATTATTATTATTTATAAGGAACGCAAAATTATATTAATTAACTTGTTAAATTTAAAAGGGAGGGTCGTTGGTTATGAAAAAAGAATCCATCAGTTTATTCTTTTTAAGACTTGTCTTATTCCTGAGCTTTTTCTACCATGGAACGGGAATCCTTTTCGGCTGGTTCGACGGGCACGGGGTTAAAGGATTTGCTGGATACATGCATTTCCCGCTGTTCATAGCCGTTCTTGTCGGAATTGCAGAAACTACCGGCAGTCTTGCAATGATAAGCGGGGTTCTAGCTAGAATAGGCGCGTTAAACATTATGCTCGTAATGCTCGGCGCTATATTTTTACTGCATTTGCCGAACGGCTTCGATGTAGTGAAAAACGGCTATGAATATGCGTTGACCGAATTCGCGGTCGCTTTAAGCATTTTCATAATGGGACCTGGAGAATATACTCTGACGGGGCTCGTAACAAAGAACGCGCCCTTTATTTTGCAGTAATAATAACAAACTTGAGTCGTTTGAAAATTATAAAAAGGGGTCTGATTTTAAATCAGACCCCTTTTTATAATTGATGCTTTTTCCCTTCTAAAAATCAAAATTCATCAGGATTAAGCGATTTCCTATTATTTTGCCATTCAACCATCCATTGAGGGTATAATTTTTTCGGCATTGTAACGCCCGACAGTTTAGAAATTTCATCCTGCGTTAAATTTACTTTTACGGATTCGAGATTATCTTCAAGCTGCGATATCTTATTTGCGCCTATAATAACGGATGCTACCCCTTTTTGAGCCAAAAGCCACGCGAGTGATAACTGCGGAATGGATATATTTTTATTTTTCGATATTTCGGCCAAAGCGTCGATTGCTTCATAACCTCTTTCATCGACGGGCGGAAAATTGAATTCGCTTCTTCTTGCGCCTGCAGGCTTAGGATTTTGGCGGGTATATTTGCCCGTTAAAAATCCGCCGGACAGCGGCGACCATGGAAGAACGCCGAGCCCTTCCTCATTGCACAACGGAAGAAGTTCGTGTTCCAAATCCCGTGCGGCAAGCGAATAATATGCCTGAAGAGAAATAAAACGGCTGAAACTTTTAGCTTTGGCCGAATACAGCGCCTTCATTATATGCCTTGCCGTCCAGTTTGAAACGCCGAGATACAGAACCTTCCCCTGCCTTACCAAATCGTTAAGGGCTTCAAGCGTTTCCTCCAACCTGCAGGATATATCCCAGCCGTGAACCTGATACAGGTCTATATAGTCTGTTTTTAATCTTTTTAGGCTGTTATTACAGCCTTCAATAATATGCTTCCTCGAAAGACCGGTATTGTTTAAATCGCCCGTCCCGTTCATTGCTTCTTCGCTTAAAGGCGAACGAACCTTTGTGGCTATAACGATTTTTTCCCTTGGAACGTTTAAAGTTTTTAAAGCATTGCCTAATATTTCTTCCGACTGTCCGAATGAATACATATCGGCGGTATCGAAAAAATTTATTCCCGCTCCGTAAGCCTTTTTAACCATAATATTTGCGTCGTCCTGTCCGACAGCGCCTATGTTCCTAAATTTAAACCCGAACGTCATCGTTCCGAGGCAAAGCCTTGAAACCTTTAATCCGCTATTTCCTATGCTTGCATACTGCATACAACAACCCCTTATTTTTATTTTCTATAAGTGGAAAGATATACCGGAAGCCCCATCTGCTCTATCTGGTCAAGATATCCTTCGAGCCTGTCGATATGCGCCTCTTCATCGTCCAGAATAGATTGAATCATATCTTTTGTTCCGTTGTCTTTTATTTCGGAGGCAAACTTTATGTCTTCGTTATAGGCTTTAATGGCATCTTCCTCAGATTTTCTATCGTTTTTATGCATCAATTCGACCGTAGAGCCTATATACATTTTGTTGTAATTAGAAACTATCGGTATTCCTTCAAGAAATAATATTCTGCCGATTAATTTTTCGGCATGCTTCATTTCGTCTATGGCTCTTTTTTCCACCTCTTTATGAAGTTCGTCGTAACCCCAGTTGTCGAACATTTCGGAATGAACCATATATTGGTTTATAGCGGTTAATTCTTCCGCCAGCCTTAAATTAAGCCTTTTAAGAACTTCTTCGTTTCCTTTCATAATATTACCTCCATAATTCAAATATTTTATTTATTTTGCAAGGCTTATATTAATTATATCATATTAAAATAATTCGGCTCTGCGGTATAATATATATTATATTATGAAAATATTATTAGGCGCCCATGTTTCTATTTCAGGAGGACTGAAAAATGCCTGCCTGTCCGCAAAAAATACCGGATCCAATGCTATTCAAATATTTACGAAGAGCCAGTTGCGATGGCAGGCTAAAGAACCGGATTTTAACGAAGCGGCTTCTTTTAGGAAGTGCGCGTCCCGCCAAAAGTTAACCGTTGCGGCGCATCTTTCATATCTTGTAAATCTTGGAAGCACGGACGAAATAATAAAAGAAAAATCTATAGAAGATATGGCTGCGGAAATTAAAAGATGCAGTCTGCTCGGCATTAAATATTTAATATTTCATCCCGGGTCGAATAAAAATTTAACCGTGGAAGAAACTATAAAACAAATCGCCTCTAATTTGGATGCGGTTATGCGTATAACGGCGGAATTCAAAAATGTTTTTTTAACTCTGGAAACCACCGCGGGGCAGGGAAATCAAATAGGATATAAATTAGAGCATATCGCAAAAATAATTAAATTGACCGGATACCCCGAAAGGCTTGG
>JAKAQA010000155.1 GCA_021811805.1 bacterium
TCGGAGCTTTTAAAAGAAAAAGAAATAATCTTATCTTATATTCCGAAAACATGGTCGCATGAAGAAACAAAATCGCATATCGAAAAGATTTCTAAAGAAAAAAACAGCAAGGAAATCGGCGTTATAATGAGAGAGCTAAAAACTAACTATAGCGGTCTATACGACAATAAAACCGCGTCGGAAATTATCAAGGGCTTATAGCAGACTATACAAGATAAGACGGAGGAAAATTAAAATGACCGAAAATTTAAAAAATTTTAAAAGAAAAAGACCTTTTAAATTGCCGATAATATTATTCGTTATTGTTTGCACGGGGTATTTTATTTTTTCCGGAGTTTTGAAAGTTTATGCTTCCGGTATGCTTGGGCTTGAAGTTAAAGGCGGAGCATATTTTCAAAACCTTACCGGACATGTTGCAGTCGGGGGAAACGAAGGAGGAAACGGACCTACAAACATAACTCCTTCGGATTTAGGGCTTCAAACTTCCAGAACCGAACCTATGCTGAAAGCCGCTATTTATATTTTATACGACAACAGAATTTCTTTTACGTATGTTCCTTATGAATACAGCGGCTCCAAGGTCCTGTCTCAAAATGTCTATTTCAACGGTCAGGAATATAATATAAATACTGAGGTTAATTCAAAATTAGACCTTTACAGCTATAAAATGTTTTACGGCCATAATTTCGAGTTCAACAGATATGCTTCCGTGGGTCTTGGAGTGGGCGTGGACGTCATCACGGCTAAAACGGAACTGGATTCTGCTTCCTTAGGGTTATCGGAGTCAAAAAACGTAAGCCTGCCCATACCTTTAATAGGCGGAAGAATAAAAATATCGCCCTTAAACGATTTTTCTTTTATAGGAAAATTTCAGGGATTTACCGTAGGCCCGGACGGTTATTATTATCATATAAATGCCGGAGTAAATTACAAAGCCGTCGGCCCGCTGTCTGTTTTTGCGGATTACGTTTACGATAAAATCCATGTCGATACTAACGGCGTAAACGGCAGTTTAGAGTTCGACGGTCCGGAAGCCGGATTAAGGCTGAGGTTCTAAAAATTAAAAATAGATAAAATATTTTCTATGAAAAACGGCGTATATTTATAACCGTCAAGATAAATACCGGCAAATGATTTCTTTTTGCCTATTACGCAATTTACGGTTTTTACGGCAGCGCTTATATTGCCGGTTTCAATGTTATAACTATCGGAGAACATAGTTTCGTCGGTGATATCGTCGCCTATGTTTACCCTTAAGATATTTATTTTATTAGATTCCTTAGATTTTTCGCTTGGGTTTCCGTTAACTATTTTTGCAGTTTTTACAAATGTTTCCGTTATATAATCGCAGGCGCGCCCTTTGTTCCAGTCGATATCCGGCCTTATTTCAAGAATCTTCTTCCCCTTTATTATATACAGATATTCATCAAATAAAGGATTTTCAGAAAGCAAATTCTTTACATATTTTTTTAAAATCTTGGTTTCGCCGTAATTTAATAATCTGTAATGCATGCTTATAGAAAATTTTTTGTCTTCCACGATTAAATTTTGCAAAACTGTTTTCCGAAATTTATTTATTTCATTTAATGCCTTTTTTATTAACGGGATATATTTTTCGGTATTTTTTACAAGAAAATCGATTTTTAGGCTATCGTAATAACTTTTTATCTCAAAACCGTGGTTGCCTGAATAAACAATGTTTTTACAGATGCCGACCCTGTTTTGGATATCGTTCAACCCCCGCCCCGTAATTACGCATAAGATAACGTTTTTTATTTTGCCGACGGTTTTTAAAAAGGATTTAAGCCGTTCCGGAGCGTAAACATCCAGTGGGTTTTTACATATTTCGACCAACGTTCCGTCGAAATCTACGCATAAAATTATAAAATCCGGCTTATAAGTTAAGCCGGAGAAGCCCGAAATTATATTTGTCTTTATTTGGTTAAATTCTTTAATTCCGTTATAAAGCATAATTTATTATTATAATACAATGTAAAAAATAATGAAATATTGTAAAAATAATAAAAATATAGTAAAATATAACGAAAATATAGTTTTAATATTATATTTTTAATTAAATCTTTAATAAATTTCAATAATATGGAAAAAAAAAGATTTAATGATTTAATTAAAGAAAAATTAGGCAATATTAATTTAATAGTTGCCTCCAATAGAGAACCCGTATCGCACGAATATTTCGGAAAAAAAATCAAAGCGGTAAAATCGGTCGGCGGCCTTACTATCGCCCTAGAACCGATTATGAAAAATCTCAACGGAACATGGGTCGTTTACGGGGGCGGAAATGCCGATAAAGCGGTATCCGACGAAAAAGGCAAGATAAAACTTTCCGAAGGCGAAGAATCCTATACTCTTAAAAGAATTTTTCTTAACAAAACGGATATAAACGATTATTATTACGGCTACGCAAATTCCGTTTTATGGCCGCTATGCCATATCGTTTACGTTAAACCTGTTTTTAACTCCACTCAATTTTTAACATACGACGACGTTAATAAAAAATTTGCGGACTCTATAATAGAAGAAATAAAGGAATCAAAAAATAATTACGAATCCGGCCATTTAAGCAATATTTCCGGCGGCGGCGGTTCGGACGAGGCAGCGAGTTCCGCATCTCCCCCAGAAAATGTCATATGGCTTCAGGATTATCATCTTGCAAGATGCGCAAAATATATAAAAGAATATGACGAAAATATTAAAGTTTCGATATTCTGGCATATTCCTTGGCCTAACCCTGAAATATTTTCGATATGCCCGGAAAAGCATGAACTCCTTGAAGGTTTGCTGGCAAACGACCTGATAGGCTTTCAAATAATTTACCACTGCCAGAATTTTTTAAGGACGTGCGAATGGGAACTTGAAGCTCAGGTAAACTGGTCGGATTATTCCGTTACGTATAAAGGGCATAAAACATGGGTCAAACCTTTTCCTATTTCGGTCGATGCCGATTATCTTCATCACTTTGCGTTATCTAGAGAAACCGAGATCG
>JAKAQA010000156.1 GCA_021811805.1 bacterium
GCGCATCCGGAGAAAGCCAGAACCGGGATTAATAATAACGCCGCTAAAAGTAGTTTTTTCATGATTATTCCTCCACTCCGTAAGGTCCGTGAGGATAACGGTCGGCTAATATCTCCAGCCGCTCCTTTAGGGACTTATCCGGATATTTTAAATTAATTTCGTTTTCTATCTGCCAGTCTTCGTTTGATTTGCAATACAGCCAGTACTCGAAAGGCGACGGCGCATTCCTTATAACCGTCGAATCTTTTCCAAATTTAAGAAAATATTCAGAAAAATGCCCCTTTTCCGTCCTAAGATTGTTGACTATTTGTATTTCTTTTTCGTTAAGTCCGCAGACGGCTAAGTCTTCGGAACTTACGTCCACGTCTAAATGCAGGAACATTTTAACGCTGGAATTGCTAATTATCGACTTCCCTATGGGCGTTTTAAGCAGGTCCTTCGGCTCCTGGGTAATGGAATATATCGCGCAATCCCACTTAGCCGAGGCTTTGTATAAGTGTAGGGTTAATTCCATTAATTCAGGATTATTTAAAAGCTCCCATATTTCGTCGTAAAAGAACAGAACTCTTTTTTGACGGTCGTACATTTTCTTAAAGGTAAGGTTTTTTATTATTGCAAAAGCTAATTTTTGCAATTCAGGGTGTTGCTTAATTTTTTGCAGATCGAAGACATTTATCCTGTTAGATAGGTCTATGGTTCCCTTTTGGTTGATTAGCGCGCGGTACGGGCTCGTAATATCTGTCCAAGGCGACATATTCTTGCCGAAAAGCATTGCGCGCTGTTTATCGGCTATGTCGCGCGGTTCTTTATAATTCAATAGGATGTTGCCGATGTCGGAGAACGTGGGGTTGTCCTCCTCTCTGGTTTTATCGTATGCCGCGGAAATAGCCCTTAAAACTATAGTATGGTCGTTCGGTTCTGGTATTGAATTGGGCAGGACCATCATCATTACAACATGCGATAAAAACTGCAGGACATCGGCGTCATATTTGCCGTCGCGGTCGATAATATCTTTTTTGTAGGGAAACGGGTTTAGGTTGTAACGTCCGTCAAGCTCTATTTCGATATAATTTCCGCCGAATAATCTGGTGAATTTTTCGTATGTACCGCCTATATCCACGCCGACTATATCGATATTGTCTGCGGACAAAAAATAGTTCGATAGCCAGCCGTTCATGTTAAATCCCTTCCCGCTTCTTGTTTTGCCGAAAACGAGGCCGTGTTTGGCGGGCAGGGTATTGTTCAGTAGGTCGAGGGCGACCGGTTCAAACCTGTTGTTAAAAAGCGCTATAGGCGCATTCTTGGTGCCTGAAAAGCCCTGGTGGAGAGGGAAGAAGTTCCCGGCTTCGACCGACGTCGTAACCTTCCTGCGCCAGTTAAGCGGCTGCATGCCCGGCAAGAAGGACAGGAATATATTTTTATATAGGAGATTATCGTCAATGGCTTCCATGTTATTAAAGTGCTTGCATGCCTGGATTACGGTTTCGGCGTCTTTTTTAAGGTCGTCTTCAAGCCTGAAGGACAGGCTCAATTCTATAAATTTCTTCCTATCTTTCGAAACGGACTGAAGCAAGTCCTCTATTACGTCGGCTTCGGTCTTGCCTTTATAGTCGATATAATCGCCCATAGTGGATTCGGATAAGGAACGCTTAATATTGCTTTCTTCCCTTATCTGTTTGTATTTTTCGTCTTGCGGCGGCACATAAAAACTAACTGCGACCGTATATTTAAAGAAATAGTAATTATTTGCGATATTTAATAATTCCGTTATGCCGAGGGTATCTATTTCCGCCGGCAGTTTGTGCATATTAACGAACTTGTAATTTTTGTCTCCCACGGTCAAACAATCTTTAGATTCATAGATGGGAGAATAACATAAACTCGACCTTAGGGTTTCCTTAGGGTCTATGTTTTGTATCAGCGGCGGGTCCACCGTTCTCGAAGGATTTAATTCGCGAAACAAATAATCGAATAATTCCTGGTTCTTAAGCCGTCTGGCCTGGATTCCTACGGAGGAAGTCAGAAAAGATAGATTGCGCGTAAAGTTATTAAGCTTTTCTAACCCGGTATTATAATTTTCTACGGCATTTGCCGACCTTTTCAACAGGCCGCTTAAAATATCCATTACTTTAGAGAATATGCTGGTTTTGAGGGCGGCTTCAAGCTCAAAGGATTTTATCGTCGCAATAAGATATATATCGACTTTTTTTATGAGCCGGCTTGTCAAATCCTCCAGCTTTTTTTCTTTGATGAATTCAAATTTAGCTGGAGGATTTGCGGACGCCCGGTAATTTTTAATAAATGCCGGATCGCTGTCGCCTATTTTATATATAAAAGTAATGATAAAATCATCGGGCAGGAGCGATAAAAAAAGGTCGTTTATATGCGCCAGGCGATTAAGAGTATTATCCGTCTGCAGATAATAATCTATGCCGGTCAGCTTATAAACTGCCGAATACGAGCCGTCTCTTCCTATGACGATATTATTTTCTATGCCCCACAGGTTTAAGAGATTGCAGACCCATTTCGTATCGTCGCGGTAATAATTAAAATTTTGAGCGGAAGTTATCATTTGGTTTCAGGCCTATAACGAACGTGATATTGTTTTTCCGATAAATAAAAATCCATCAGACTTTTTACGTAGCCGTCGGGCTTGCCTATTTTGTAAAATTTAAGCGAAAAAACTACGGCGGCCGCGAATAATAAATCGTACACAATCTCTAAGCCCTTATGGAATATCGCGATAGAAAAGACGCAGGCAAAAACTACCGCGCCCCATTCATAAAGCGATAAACCCCATTTCAGAACTTTATTAGAAATATCGTACACCGTAAATATATCCCGCATTTTATGCCCCTGGATTATGACTCTGAAC
>JAKAQA010000031.1 GCA_021811805.1 bacterium
GGCGATATAGAATATTACATAACTACCGGAAAAGATATTACCGGAGAAATAAAAGCCGAAGAAACTATGGAACAGCTAATGCATTTCGACCCGCTTACCGGCCTTCCCAATAAAAAATGCTTAAAGAAAAGATAGACGGATTTATAAAAGATTCCGGTTTTTCGGACGAACCTTCATCCTGCGCCCTTGCAATAATAAATCCGGTAAATTTTTCTTTAATAAACCATACTCTGGGTTTTGAAACGGGCAATAAAATAATAGTCGAAATGTCGAATAAAATAAAAAATATCATAAAAAGCTACGATATTTTAGCAAGATGGGAGGCGGATAAATTTGCTGTATTTTTAAAGCGGTTAAAATTCGACGAAGACGCCCTGCATATAGTAAACAGGATTTTGGCTGTTCTTAGCGAACCTTATATGCCGGACGGCGGAAAGAAGATAAATATATCTTTTAACGCCGGAATATCGCTTTATCCTAAAGACGCGGGCGCATCGCAGGATATGTTCGATAAAGCCGAATCCGCCCTTCTTAACTCCAGGTTAAAAGGCGAAAATACGGTCGGATTTTTTAAAAAAGAGTTCGAAGAATCCGCAAGAAAAAAGGTGGAATTAAGGAACGGGCTTAACGAGGCTATGGCTAAAAATCAGTTCGTCCTGCATTACCAGCCTTACTTCGATATAAAAACAGGTTCGATAAAAGGCGCGGAAGCTCTTCTGAGGTGGCAGAGAGACGGCATACTGACGCCTCCTATGGAATTTATACCGTTTCTGGAACAGAGCGGGATGATTACTAAAGTTGAAAACTGGATATTCGGAGAGGTAGCCTCTAAGATAAAAATATGGTCGGACAGAGGGCTCAACGTCGTTCCGGTTTCGGTAAATATTTCTCCGGCAAGTTTCGGCGACCCTCATATAAAAGACGATATAGAAGCGGCGCTCGGTAAAAACGGGATAGCGCCGGACTTGTTTAATTTTGAAATCGTAGAGAGAACTTTTATAGATAATTTGGAATATTCCGGCAGGCTATTGAACTATTTAAAAGAAAAAGGGTTCGGGCTTTCGATAGACGATTTCGGGACGGGATATTCCTCCCTTTCTTATCTTGCGGAACTTCCGTTCGACTATCTTAAAATAGATATTTCATTCGTCAGGAAAATGCTTCTGGATAAACATTCCAGATATATTGTCGAAACTATAATTTATCTTTCGAAAAAGCTGAATATGAAATCCATCGCCGAGGGCGTGGAAGCGGAAGAGCAGTTAGAACTGTTAAAGGAACTAGGATGCGATTATATTCAGGGATTTTTATTATCCAAACCGTTGGAAGAAACAAAATTCGAGAAACTTTTGGGAAATTAAAATTATGGCGAAAATTTTTATTACCGGCGGGATTTCCTCGGGAAAATCGAGCTTTGCGGAAGAAACGGCTCTTTCGTTATATAAATCGGCTACCGCCGGGGGCGGACGGCAGGTTCTATCCGAAAAAAGCCGCGCTTCGCTTCATTTTATTGCGACGGCGGGACTCGGAGGCGAGAACGAATACGAAGACGCAGAGATGGATTTAAAAATCGAAAGGCATAAGGAAAGGCGGGATAGAGCTTTTACCGTCCACGAAAACTTCGCCGAACTTCAGGCGGAAATCGACGGCATCCGCAAATTTTTATCTTCCGAACCCGGCATGAAAAGCGGCGTAATCCTTATAGATTCTATGACGTTATGGCTTGCGTCCATTTTTAAAGACGTATCCGGTTACGATACCGCTCTCGAATCGGTTATAAAATTTTCCGAACTTATTTCTAAACTCGAATGTTCGGCCGTTACCGTCGCGGATTCCCTCGGTTTTAATATGGTGCCGGTCGATGCATACGCCAGGAAATTTATCGAATTAAACGGTTTAATGGAGCAGGAGCTTTCCGCCGTTTCCGACAAAGCTTACTGCGTTATCGCCGGAAATCCCGTAGCGTTAAAGTAAAAGGACTTTCTAATTTATAATAAATAAAAATAATTTTTTACGGGTGCCGATATGAACGACAGAGACTATCTTTTTTCCGTAGCGGGCAAAATAAAGCCTGTCGATAAAAAAAAGTTTTACAAAATTGCGGAAAACAGGCTTAACAGGCTGATAAAGCCTAAAGGGAGCTTAGGCAGGCTGGAAGAATTTGCAAAAGACGTCGTCGCTATTACCGAAAAAGAAAGGCCTCTGTCAAGCAGAGGTTCAAATAATAAATTCGTATGCGTTTTTGCGGGAGACCACGGCGTAGTCGAAGAAGGCGTCAGCCTTTTTAAACAGGACGTTACCGTTCAAATGGTGAGAAATTTCCTGAGCGGGGGAGCGGCTATTAATACCATAGCGGATTCTGCGGGCGCGCAAGTTATAGTTGCCGACGTCGGAATAAACGCCGATACCGACGCTATTGGCGTAACGCAGTCTTCAAGTTTTATAAACTGCAAAGTCAGAAAGGGAACGTTCAATATAAACAAATGTCCGGCTATGACCGCCGCGGAAGCGGTAGAATCGATACTTAAAGGAATAGAAACAGCCTTCATGGTAAAGGAAAAAGGTGCGGAAATCTGCGCCACCGGCGATATGGGAATAGGCAATACGACTCCCGCATCCGCAATTACCTGCTTTTATTCAAAGAAAGCGCCGGAACTTGTCTGCGGCAGAGGTACGGGAGTTAACGCGGACGTAATCAAAAAAAAAGCGGAAATCATAGAAAAGGCGATTAAATACAATATAAAAAACGGCGTAAACGGCGACGCCATAGACGTCCTTGCCGGAGTCGGAGGCTTGGAGATAGGCGCGATAGCCGGATTTATACTGGGATGCGCTATCGGCAGGATTCCCGTCGTCGTGGACGGCTTTATTTCTACCGCGGGCGCGCTTATAGCTTTAAACGTTAACCCCCGTGTTTCCGATTATATGTTTCTGGGGCATCTTTCCAAAGAAAAAGGACATAAAGCGGCGGTTAAACTTATAGGCAAAAATCCCGTGCTGGATTTGTCTATGAGGCTCGGCGAAGGCACGGGGGCCGTTATCGCGATGAAGATAATAGAAACGGCGCTTAATATGTATAATAATATGCTGACTTTCGAGGAAGCCGGGGTTATAGCTTCGAAGCTTAACAAATAAAAGAATATAATATATAATTTAAATCATGTTTATATTGAGCGGATTATCCGAAGCCGTAAATTTTTTAACGGTATTCAAATTAAAAGGGAAAAGCCGAAAGCCGGACGGCGAAGACGCCGTTAGGGACGGAGCTTTATATGCGGAATATGCGGACCGCCTTAAAAAATCTATTAAATATTTTCCTGCCGCCGGTTTATTTATCGGACTGCTCCTGGCGGCGGTTTTCTATATTTTTAATAGGTTCCTGCCGGTTCAGTCCTCTATTCTGCCCTCTATTTTTTTTCTCTATATTATCACCGGAGGGCTTCATTTCGACGGTCTTTCGGATACCGCGGACGGTTTTTTCGCATATCTGAAAAGCGGGGATAAAAACAGGTTTTATAAAGCTATGAAAGACGTGAACACCGGGAATGCGGGGAATACGGCGGTAATTTTTTACGTTTTAATAATGTGGTCGCTGATAACGCAGGCCGAACCGGCCCAAAGCTTTAACTCCGGTTTTATCGGTAATTTTAATTTCACGTATCTCGTCCTGCTTACTTTTCCCGTCGCGGGAAGATATTCCATAACCGTTATGTCTTATTTTTCCGGCACGCCCGAAAACTTTAAAGGCATAGGGACTATCTTTACCGAAGGAACGGATGCCGCCTCGCTTATCGCCGCCTCCATCCTTACCTTGATAATTATTTACTTTTTTTTAAAACTTGCCGGTATTTTTTCTTTGCTCGTTACGGTTTTGGCGGTTCTTTCGGCCGCGTTTTACTTCGGAAAAAAATTCGGCGGCGTTAACGGGGATATGCTCGGATTTACCGTAAAATTTTCCGAGGTTGTTTTTACCGCGGCTTTAATAGGTTTTCACGGAACTCTTTATTGATAATATCTTTATTTGGGGTTTTTTTATGTTTGGAGTTTATTTCGCGTCGGACAGGTCTTCGTCGGGTAAATCTACCGTAACGTTGGCTTTTTCCATGATGCTTAAGGACAAAGGATATTCGTTGAACGTTTATAAAGCGGGACCGGATTTTATCGACCCCGTTATATTAACTGGGGCTTTAGATTCCGATGTCCGCGTAAAAAATTTAGACCCTTTTCTTATACCGGATAAACATTTAAATGAATGGTTTTTCGCCGGAAACGGAAACGAAAACGTTAGCAGAAAAACGGCGTTTGTCGCCGAAAGCGCTATGGGGCTTTACGACGGAAGTTCATACATAATACCGAAGAAATTTAAACTTCCGGTCGTTCTGGTTATGGACTGCAGAAGAATTTCATCGACTATGGCTTCGCTGGTTTACGGACTGAAAAATTATAAAAGAGGGGTAAACGTATGCGGGGTAATTTTAAATAATATTTCGTCTCCAAGGCATTACGGGATAATCTCTGATGAAATTAAAGCCGGTATTCCCGATATAAAAGTTTTCGGCTATGTTTTAAATAACGAAGCTGTTTTTTCAATAAAAGAAAGGCACCTCGGATTGGCGGTTCCGCCCTTAGAAAGCGGAAACGATAAAAAAACGTTCCATAAAGCGGTTTCGGGCATAAAAGATGCCGTATTTAAGAACGTAGATTTTAACCTTTTAGTAAAAACCCTGAAAGAAAATTCCGAAGATTTTATTAAATTGTTTAAAAAGAGCCGCGCGGAGAATAAGAGCGGTATTAATAAGGCGGAAAAAATTAAAACTAAAATTAAGGCTAAAACTAAAATTGCCGTCGCTTTAGATAAAGCCTTCTTTTTTTATTATAATTTTAATTTTGAAATTTTAAAAAGTTTCGGCGCGGAAATCGTTTTTTTCAGCCCGTTAACGGATAAATCCCTGCCTAAAGGGACGCGGGCGGTTTATATCGGCGGAGGTTATCCCGAAATCTATGCGGGCGTTCTTGCCGAAAATGCGTCCGTCAGGAAAGAAATTTATGAATTCTTCAAAAATAATGGTATAATATATGCCGAGTGCGGGGGATTGATGTATATGTGCGAAAAAATTACTTATAAGCGGAAAAGTTTCGATGCCGCGGGTATTTTTCCGTTCCGCGCTTCTATGGATGAAGGCGGACTTTCGCTTGGATACAGAACCGTCAGGCTCAAAGAAAAAACGTTTCTGGGCGAAGCCGGTTTAACTGCTAACGGGCATGAGTTTCATTATTCTAAGCTTATAAAAGACGGCGCCGCCCGCAAAGACGTAAAAAATATACTCGAATACGAAAGCCTTAGCGCTCCCGGCATATTTAAGCCGGAGGGTTATAATATTTTAAATGCGGTGGGCAGTTATATGCACTTATCGTTTTATTCCAATAAGTTGATAGCCGAAAATATCGTAGAAAGCGCAAGGAACTTTTGAAATTAATTTAAAACTAAAGAAGACAAAGCCGCAGGGAGAAAAAAATATATGACGGAAAAAGAAAACGCGCTTAAAAATATACAAACCGCCGGCATGCAATACGTATCGGCTAAGGAAAACGTCCCTTTGGAAGAGCTCAAAGAAAATATAATTAGCGGCAAGGCCGTTATTTTGCATAATAAAAATAGGGATAAATTCGTCGGGATAGGAAAAGGTTTAACCACAAAAATAAATGCAAGCATAGGAACTTCCACAAACCATATATATCTGGACGAAGAAATCAGGAAGGCGGTTATAGCGGAAAAATCCGGAGCCGATACTTTAATGGAGCTTAGCGTAGGGGGAGATTTAGACCTTATAAGGAAGGAAGTTTTGAACAGCACCTCTCTGCCGGTAGGAACGGTTCCGCTTTATCAGGCTTTCAGGGAAGCGATAGACGCATATAAAAATCCCGTAAAAATGTCCGAGGAGACGGTTTTGGAAGTTATCGAGAAACAGTGCGCCGACGGCGTTTCTTTTATGGCTATACATTCCGGTTTAAATATGATGTCCTTGGAGAGATTAAAAAAACAGTCTTACAGATATGCCGGCCTTGTTTCTAAAGGCGGAGCGTATATGATAGCGTGGATGATGGAAAATAATAAAGAAAACCCTCTCTATGAAAGATTCGAGGACGTGCTTAAGATTCTAAAAAAATACGATACGGTATTGAGCCTCGGGAACGGTTTAAGGGCAGGCGCTACGGCGGATTCTTTCGACAGGGCATATATGCAGGAGCTTATTATCAACTGCGAGCTTTGCGACATAGCGAGAGATTACGGCGTTCAGGCTATCGTCGAAGGACCGGGGCATATTCCGATAGACGAGATAGAAGCCAACGTTAAAATTCAGAAGAAAATGTCTAACGATGCTCCGTTTTACGTTTTAGGGCCTCTCGTTACCGACGTAGCGGCAGGCTACGACCATATTTCGTCGGCTATAGGCGGAGCCTTGTCGTCTTCTTTCGGAGCCGATTTTCTGTGCTACGTTACGCCGGCCGAGCATCTCGGCCTTCCTTCCGAAGAGGACGTGGAAACAGGCGTTAAGTCCGCAAAAATTGCCGCCCATATAGGAGATATGATAAAATTGAAGAAAACGGGCGACGATTTGAATATATCTAAAGCAAGAAGGGATATAGACTGGGAAAGCCAGTTCAGATACTCGATAGACCCGGATTATTCTAGGGCGGTATTCAAATCTAAAAATAACGATGAAACGGCGGGATGCAGTATGTGCGGGGAATTTTGCGCTCCGTTAAGGGTAAAAAAATATTTCAGGTATGAAATCAAACAAGGGAAAAAATCTTAATATTAAGTTCGGATTAGGCGCCTTTTTTGTTTTTTTATTTGCCTTAATAACATTGTTCAGCATTAAGGGCGTGGTTAAAGTTTACAGGTTAAGGTCGGAACAGCAAGGCCTCAGAAAAGAGATAGCCGGCATTAAAAAAAGCAACAGAAAAATAAGCGGTCAGATTTATGAACTGACTTATAACAAACAATACATCGCCAATATAGCAAGAGAAAAACTCAACATGATAAAGCCGGGCGAGATAGTATTCAAATTTATAGGCAAAAACAAAAATAAAAAGGCGTATAAAAAATAAAATATTATATAGATTATTATCGATTAGGAAATTTCAAAATATTCGGGATAGAAACCGTCCTGCATTTTAATATTTATTTTTTTATTTATTTTTTCTTCAAGCGCTTTTATCGTTTTTTCGTTTTCATAAAGCTTATTCATAACGCTTGGATGGACGGTAGCGGTAATTTTTTTCGCCCTCGTCCTTTTTGCGCGGAGGGAAACGGCTCTTAATACCTCAAAACAGACCGTCTGAGCCGATTTTATCATGCCGGAGCCTTCGCACATAGGACATTGTTCTAAAAACACGGCCGAAAGGCTGTTCCCCGTCCTCTTTCTGGTCATTTCGACGAGTCCAAGTTCCGTTATTCTATTAATGGTGGTTTTTACCCTGTCGTTTTTAAGGGATTCCTCCAGCGTTCTGTAAACTTTTTCTTTATGGTCCTCCTTAGCCATGTCTATAAAGTCTATTACTATAATTCCGCCTATATTCCTTAGCCTTAATTGAAACGCAATTTCTTTGGCGGCTTCGAGGTTTGTTTTAAGTATTGTATCTTCGAAATTTCTCTTTCCTACGAATTTGCCGGTATTAACGTCTATGGCGGTAAGCGCTTCCGCGTGGTCTATTACTATATAGCCGCCGGATTTAAGCCAGACTTTCTTGTTCAGCGACTTGGAAATTTCTTTTTCGAGAGTGAAACGGTCGAAAAGGGAAACCCCGCCTTTATCCCTATATAATTCGACGATGTCGATATATTCGGGGGACTGTATCGAAAGAAAATCAGTGATTTTTTTGTATTCGTCTTTTTCGTCTATTATAATCTTATCGATTTTTTTATTGAGAAAGTCCCTTAAAACCCTCAAAGACAGGCCGATATCCTTGAAGATAAGTTTCGGGGCTTTTGCCTTAAGCTGTTCGTTATATATATTGTTCCATAAGCCCGTAAGAAACTTAATGTCCCTTTCGATGTCTATTTCGGCGGCGTCCTCGGCGGCGGTTCTTATTATAAAGCCTGTGCCTTCGGTTCGATATTTCAGGACTATGTTTTTAAGCCTTTTTTTCTCCGCGTCGCTTCTTATTTTTCTTGAGATTCCGATAGACGAAGAGGTCGGCATATATACGAGAAAGCGTCCCGGAAGGGATATATGGCTTGTAACCCTGGCGCCTTTCGTCTTTACCGGCTCTTTGGCTATTTGTACGAGAATTTCTTGATTTTTCTTGACAAGCCGGTCTATATTGGGCAGACCTTTTCTGCTCCTTTTAGGTTTCTTGCGCTTCGAACCGGCTCTGCCGCCCTGCGCCGTTACGGTTCCGCTTTCGCCTGGGATTTCGGCCGGACAATTTTCTACGTTTTCTGATTCATCGGCTCCGGATTCGAAAAAATCGTAATCCGAACCTTCTATCTCGAAAAAATCTCCCGCATATAAAAATGCGGATTTTTCCCATCCTATGTCGATAAAGGAGGCCTGAATACCCGGAAGAACCTGCATTACTTTGCCTTTATAAATATTTCCGTGTTTAGGGGTGCTTTCGTCGCGCTCGATAAAAATTTCGGCTAATTTGCCGTCCTCTATGAGCGCAATACGCGTTTCAAAATCGTCTTTGCTTATAATAAGTTCTTTGGTCAATTGTTTTCTCCGCCGTAAAATAAATACAGCCCAATCTTAATATTAAAATAATAGCATATTATTTTATCATACTAAGCGTTATAAAATAAATAAGTTAAGTTTTTAAATTTTTATGCAGATATATAATATATATTTTCTTTTTAAATTATTTTTTATTTGGATTTATTTTTATTATATATGATATAATAAAAATCGAAATTTTAAATAATATTTTAACGTATTAGCGAAAGAGGATATAAAAATTATATGGATGAGAACGTTGTTTTGTGCGCCGTATGCAGTTGGAGGGGCGTCTGCAAAAAAAAGTACAGCATTTCGGGGATAGAGATTTTTAACTGCCCGGATTTTTCAAGAGACGTTTCTATCGCAATATCGGGCATCGAAGAATTGATGCACTTTATAAATAATTTTAAAAGCGACAGGATAAATTAATTTGAAAAAAGATAAGATTACGGCGGTTATCGTATTTCTGGCAATAATATTTATCGTTTTCGTATTAGGACTCTTTGTAGGCAAGAAATTGTCCTCTAAAAATTCAAAAGAAGGAGTCATAAAAGAATCTGCTTTAAAAAATAAAAGCGTTCCTAATGCCGGACTGAATTCCGAAGGACAAACCCCCGTTTCCGCGGACAATATAAAATTTGCTCCGATTTCAAAGTTAGCATCTTTAAAAAAAGGAAAAGCCGAAACAAAAAAAACGGAAAAAGTCCAAAAACCCGCAAAAGCGGCCGCGGCGAAACCGGCGGCAAAAACTAAAATAGTTTACGTAAAAAAACCGGTTTACATATATAAATATATAACGAAAAAAAATCCGTCCGTTTCCAAAAGCAGCCCTGCCTCGCCTTTTAATTCTAAAATTTATTATACTATTCAGGCGGCCGCTCTTAAAAATTATGCGCAGGCTAAAACCCTGGCGGATAAGCTTAATTCTATGGGATTTTTTGCTTATATCGTCCCCATATCAGTAGCCGGCAAGACGGGAAAAACGGTTTATCAGCAGGTCAGAGTAGGAAAATTTTCTAACATTGCCGGCGCTAAATCTGTTGAAAATATCATATCGAAGAAATTTAAAGTAAAGCCCTATATAATAAAAGTCGATTAAGTTTGCCCGCAAAAGCCTCAAAAAGCCCCCTTTTTATAGGTCTGTACCGTTATCAATACCGCACGATACCCATATCCGGCACCATTCATTAAAAAATATTTCCGAATAAGAAAAACGCTCATTGTGCGATATAATTAAACTAAATTATTCTTGACATAATAATAAAAATAATATATATTTAACAATAATAATTACTATTTAAAAGGAGTGTCGGATTTTCAAATCCGCCCCGTAAAAAGGAGGCATTTTTATGTGCGAAGAAAATTATGAAGAATTTGAAATTGCGGCTGTCGGGAAACCGGTTCCGTCTTTCGGCGAGATTAACACTTACGACCCTAAGACGCACGGGTTCGGTAAATTTAGTTTAGAAGAAGCTAAAAAAAATAAAAAATGGACTATTCTCGTATTTTATCCGGCAGATTACACGTTTGTATGTCCTACGGAGCTTGCCGATTATGCAGAAAAAAATGATGAACTCGAAAAGATGGGCGCTCAGTTGGTTTCGATAAGCACCGATACTCATTTCGTTCATATGGCTTGGCAGAGAGACGAGAAACTTTTGGAAAAAGTAAAATTTATTATGGGCGCAGACCCGACCGGAAAGGTTTCGAGGCTTTTCGACGTTTACGACGAAGAAAGCGGGCTTGCGTTGAGGGGAACGTTTATCATTAATCCCGAAGGCGTTCTTGTCGCCTCGGAGGTAAATTTCTATAACGTCGGCAGGAACGCGGACGAGCTCGTCAGGAAGATGGAGGCCAATATATATGTATCTGCACATCCGGACGAAGTCTGCCCAGCAAAATGGCATAAGGGCGGAAAAACGATTAAACCCGGACCGAGCGTCGTCGGCAAAGTTTACGAAGCGTTGAAATAAAAATATTTAACCGCCCCGCCCTGCGGGCTCCCCCTCCTTTACAAGGAGGGGAGTTTTTATTACGTTTACTGCATATAGCTGAATGACCTCCAACTCCCCTCCTTGTAAAGGAGGGGAGTCAGGCGCCAGCCTGACGGGGTGGTTTATTTTGTTATATATTCGACGTTAAATCGTAAACGCGCTTATAAGCTTCCTCTACGCCGCCGAGGTCGCGCCTAAACCTGTCTTTATCGACTTTTTCAAGCGTTATCTTATCCCAGAGCCTCATTGTATCGGGAGTGATTTCATCCGCCAAAAGTACTTTTCCGCTCAGGATTCCGAATTCAAGTTTGTAATCTACAAGCAAAAGGCCGTTTTTGTCGAAAAAATCCTTCAAAATTTCGTTTATATTCAATGCGATTTTTTTAGCTTCTTCCACGTCTTTTGTTTCTCCGAGGTCGAATGCTTTTATATAGGTTTCGTTAATCATAGGGTCGCCGAGCCCGTCGCTTTTAAAATAAAGCTCTACGACGGGGGAAAGCAGTTTAACGCCTTCCTCCATGCCCATCTTTTTAGCGAGGCTTCCCGCCGTATAATTTCTCACTACAAACTCTACCGGAAACATTTTTAAATGATGAACAAGCATCTCTCTTTCCGATAATTTTTCTATGAAATGGCTTTCGATTCCTTTGCTTTTCAATAATTTAAACAAAGAAGAGGATATAGCGTTGTTAAATTCCCCTTTCTTCATAATGGTTCCTTTTTTCTGTCCGTTGAAAGCGGTGGCGTCGTCTTTAAAATACGTTACCAGCCTGCTGTCGTCGTTTCCGTAAAGGTAAAGGATTTTTGCCTTTCCTTCGTAAATTTTTTTAAATCCCTTTTCTTCCGAAATATTCATAAACACCTCCTATGTTTATAAATTTATAAAATAAAATAATTAAATGTATATAATTTTAAAACTAAAATGATTTTAAATCAATTTAAAATAATGTAAAATAATTAAATTAAATTAACTTTTATTAATATGAAAAGCAATAAAGTACTTATATATGCTCTAATAGTTTCAGTCGTAATACACTCTGCGCTGATTTTATTTTTGCTTAAATACGGCAACCAGCATAAAAAAAACAAAAAAGTCCATAAATATACCAAACCTATTCTGGTAGAGCCTTATAAATTTATTAAAAATCTTGAGAAGCATAAAATAAAAAACCCTAAATATGCAAGCATTAAGCCTCACTACGCCAAGAAAAACACAAGGCTGAACGCTCCGCCTTCTTTAGGCAATCCGTCGTCGGCCGTTGTTCTATATACGCCGCCCGCTCCTTTCCAGAGGAATTTTGCAAATAACTACAGGCGCAGAAGGCCGGCTCCGAGATACCGCAGGGTTATAAGCAATTCCCATATAGTATCGAACAATACGTCTTCGCGTCCGAAACGCAGACGAAGACTGAGCAATCTTTTTCCGATGGGGAAATTTTTTAACCAAGCCGCGCCTAATGCGGCGGGAACGGGAATAAAAAATCCTTCGCGCGGAATAAAATCGGCTACGGTAAATCTCAATACCACTACTATTAAGTATGCGTCGTATTTACTGCATGTTAAAAATAAAATAGAAAACGTATGGGAATATCCGTACAGGGCAAGGAGAGAAGGGTTATCGGGATTGCTCGTAATCGAGTTTTCGATTAATAAAAACGGTTCGATACACAGCGTAGCCGTTTTAAGGTCTTCGGGAAAAAAAATTTTAGACAAGGCGGCGGTTAAAGCGATATACGATGCGGCAAGATATAATCCTTTTCCGCATTACTGGACTATAAACCGGCTTAATATAATAGGAACTTTTATTTACAGGCTTTCCGGTTTTTACGTTTATTGACCGGTTCTTATTTTAACTTTTATTCAGTATATGTTTTATGTTTATAACATATGGCGTATAGTATATAATATTTATAGCAAAGTTTTCTCAATATTTTTTTTGAAAGGAGATTTTACCGTATGAATATATCCATAGTAGGCACGGGTTACGTAGGCCTCGTTACGGGGGTATGTCTTGCCGATTCCGGCAATACCGTTTACTGCGTAGATAACGACGAAAGCAAAATTAAATCGTTGAAAGCCGGGGTAATTCCTATTTACGAACCGGGTCTTAAAGAACTTACCGATAAAAACGTTAAATTAAACAGGCTTTATTTTACGAAAGATTTACGCGAAGCCGTCGGCAAGACCGACGTGGTATTTATAGCCGTAGGCACTCCTCCTCAGGATAACGGGGAAGCTGATTTGTCTAACGTCTTTAAGGTAGCGGAAAGCATCGCGGACTCTATAGACTGCTTTAAAACCGTAATAGTCAAAAGCACCGTTCCGGTCGGAACGTGCAGAAAGGTGGAAAGCATAATAGCCAAAAAAACCAAAAACTTCTGCGTAGCGTCAAACCCGGAATTTTTAAAAGAAGGCGCCGCTATAGACGATTTTCAGAGACCCGACAGAATAGTAGTAGGGATTAATTTCAAAAAGGACAACAAGAAAGAAGCGCAGGCGGCAAAAGAAATTATCGACGAAATATACGAACCGTTCGTAAGGACGGGAGCGCCCATATATTTTATGGATACCGATTCGTCCGAACTTACGAAATATGCCGCTAACGCCATGCTTGCAGTCAGGATAACTTTTATGAACGAAATAGCAAACTTATGCGCCCTGACCGGAGCCAACGTAGATAACGTCAGAACAGGCATAGGTTCCGATAAAAGAATAGGCAAGTCCTTTTTATTCCCCGGAATAGGCTACGGCGGAAGCTGTTTTCCGAAAGACGTAAAAGCTCTGTATCAAACCGCGAAACGGCATAATTACGAATTTAAACTTCTAAAGGCCGCGGACGAGGTGAATGCTTCGCAGAAAGAAATTATCGTAGATTTTATATTAAAACATTTCAAGGGAGATATAGCAG
>JAKAQA010000157.1 GCA_021811805.1 bacterium
TTTTTCGGATATATTTCGGCTTAGTCCGAAGTCAGACGCTTTAATGACGTGTAAATCGTCTCTATCTAAATACCTAACGATATTATTAATGCTTGAGATATATGAATTTGCGTTAGATAAAGACATAGTTCCCGATGAGACGTTATTTTTTAATCCTGTAATCATATTGTTAATATGAGACTGCTCTAAATCTTTTAAAGTTTTAATTCCGGCTTGAGATTTAATTTCTCTTATGGTAGCGGAAAGTTTTTCGGCAGTAGAAGATCCCCGTTTAATAAATTCCGATATTTCTTTTGCCAGAAACGATATTTTAGATTCGTTTTTTATGCTCATAGCTTTACCGCTCATTTTAAAACCTCGATTCCGATATTTATCTTAAAGAACCGCCGATAAATTTCTCTAATTACCAAAAAATATTTCCGGCGGGTTTCGTCTGATTTATTTGACATTTCTTTAGTACCGAAGAAATCTATTACCACTTCCTTTTTGCGGATTCCGTCCGTATGAAGTAAATTTTGAGATTCGCAAAATGAAAAGAACTTAATAGCCGCCTTATCCCTGAATTTTTGGGTTTTCGACGTATTCTGGTGCTTTTGCGCCAAAAATAGCCGGCGGTGCTGTTTATAAAAATCCAATAATTTTCCCATAGTTACCTCTAATACTTGTCTTCTTATGCGTTCCGAATACACCGTTGCCGGTTTTAAATACTAAACCTGTTTATGCTTGCGCAACGGAAGGCAAATCCAAACTTCGGAACTATATATATTGTGTTCGCGTCCGTTAATACCGCCATTTAGGCGCAACTAACGAAATTATCACGATTGTAGCGATATTTTTCTATGTACAACATAGAGAAATATCGCTTGAAAATCCATGCAAAACCACTAATCTCAATGCGAACTGGCGATTTTAATCTGCGGACTTTCAATAAACTAACTTAAAAAACCGAATTAATCGGCTTCAATTTTTCATCGGTTTAGAAGGACTGCTTTAGACTGGCTCCTGCAATTGTTTATGCATTATCTGAGTTGAAATAAAATTGCGGTGCATTCCAAGTAAGTGGTCTGTTCTTCTATTGACACAACGTTCTTCCGGATGACTTTTTTTCTACCCTGCATAGCAATAGAATCATCAATATTGAATATTTTCGCTTTTGAATGAGCGAACGGGGTTATCTGCAGTAAAAATATATAAATTTAAATTCACAAAATATTTTTATTTCTAAATTCCTCGAAACTTTCAACTCTTTTTGAATCTAAAAACTTCTCTAAATCGGCTTTCCTAAATAGGATTTTGCCTTGAAGTTTGTAGAACGTGATCTGCCTTGAGGCAATGTAGCGCCTTAAAGTAGTAGCAGAAACCCTTAAAAATGTGGCGGCTTCGTTTATAATTAAAATATCTTTATCCATAATTTAGTCAATGATATAATTACTTTACAATTATTATATATCAAATTTATTTAATGTCAAGTAAAAAAATAATTGACTAATTGACACGTTGAATTTTATTCTATATAATTGACAATTATGGACGATGTAAAAGAAACATTAGAAGACCAAGACGTTGATATAGATACCCCGAAATATATAAAACTACCATTAAACTTTTATTTGTTGCCGGAAATAAAAGCTTTAGATAAATATCCCGAAAAAGACAGATTAATTGCGTCATGGATTAAGCTGCTGTTATTTACCGCAAAATTTGAAAATGAGGGAAGACTGCAGATGAAATCCAATAAAGCAAGACATAAAGAACTCAACCCTTTCGATATAGGCAATCATATGTTTCCGACATCCGTTGCATATTTTGTTAAAATAGATGATTCTAAAGACGTGGAAGAAGAACGGAAATTTGCGTTAAATGCCATAGATATTTTTTTAAAAGAAGGACTGCTCGGAAGAAACGACAATCCAAAAGAACCCTACTTATTTGTCAAAAATTGGAACGACATCTATAAGGCTTCAAAACCTGGCAAAAAGACAGAATGGACTAAAGAGCGCGTAGAAGAAATTCTTAAGGAGAACGATTATAATATGACGAAAGCGGCTAAGACTATCGGAAATACGAAACAGTTTATCAGCTTCCTGGCAAAAAAGTTCGGGATTAAGAAACCGAGCAAGGCATAAGGCATAAGGAAAATATTGTTCTGCCATGCAACGCCGTTACAGGAATGAAATACGGCGAAATTAAAAATTCGCTGAAAGAAAAAGGAAAGCCTATCCCTGAAAACGATATTTGGATTGCCGCCATTGCCAAAGAACATAGTCTTGTTTTAATTACCAAAGACAAGCACTTTAAATTAGTCGATGATATTAAAATTATTATGCTCTAAGTCATTAATAATTATGGCTTGATTTTCACATAGGCAAGTTTTATAAAGCTATGATAATTTAATAAAATTAAATACTTGCAAAGCAAGGACTTTGGATTGTGACTCCGGTGGTCGCAGGTTCAAAACCTGTCATCCACCCCACTTAAAACCGCATATTTCATAAGGTTTTTCCGTTTTAAGTTTTTCAGCTTAAAGTTTATGAAATAAAAAAAATGTTCTTAATTTTTTAAATATCAAAATAATTAATTCTATATTATAATAATTAATAGGTTATACCTATTGCAAATATAAACAGGAGATTTAAAGAATGAAGATAGTATTGGAAATAAAAGATATCGAAAAAGCAAAAACCGTCATAAACTTTTTAAACCAGAATCCTTATATAAAAATTAAAGATATCGAAAATATAGAGAAAAAGAAAAAAACATTCGATATGAACCAAATGTTCGGATTATGGAAAAAAAGGGCTATTACGAAAGAAGAAATCAGGGAAAAGGCGTGGGGTT
>JAKAQA010000032.1 GCA_021811805.1 bacterium
AAAGAATAACGGGGATATCCCGATAGTTTTTGAGTTTTTTTATAAAACTAAAAGCGTCTTCCATAGAGATTTTTCTCTTTAACGCCCTTTCGTAAGACTTTTGTATCACCTTGCCGTCCGCCATAGGGTCAGAAAAAGGAAAACCCAGTTCTATAATATCCGCTCCGTTTTTTACCAAAGTTTTCGCTATCTCCAAAGAGGTTTCGATGTCCGGGTCGCCTATAGAGATAAACGGTATAAAAGCCGTCTTATTTTCAGCCCTAAGCCTTTTAAATACCGTATCTATTTTATTCTCTTTTGGCATAATTTTATTATCCATATTATTTTTTACGTGCATTCGACGCAAGATAATCCGAAATAGTGTGCATATCTTTATCTCCCCTGCCCGAAAGATTAATAACGACGGTTTTTCCTTTTATTTCTTTTTTTATCTTTTCTAAATATGCGACGGCATGCGAACTTTCGAGAGCCGGAATAATGCCTTCAAGCCTGCATAGCTTTTGGAAAGCCCATACGGCTTCTACATCCGTTACGCTGTCGAATATTATCCTTTTCTTATCGGCAAAATAGCTGTGTTCCGGACCTATGCCGGGATAATCGAGTCCCGCGGCTATAGAATGGGCATCGGCAATCCTGCCGAATTCGTCCTGGAGCAGATAAGTTTTGTTTCCGTGCAAAACCCCCGGAGCGCCTCCGGAAATAGAAGCGGCGTGCATACCGGTTTCAATGCCGCAGCCTCCGGCCTCTACGCCGTACATCTTGACTTGAGAGTATTTAAAAAAAGGATAAAACAGCCCCAAAGCGTTACTGCCGCCGCCTACGCATGCGATTAAAATATCCGGCAGTTTTTTAAGCTGTTTCAGGACTTCTTTTCCGATGACGGATTGAAAATCCCTGACTATCGACGGATAAGGATGCGGACCCGCAACCGTTCCTATCATATAATACGTAGTTTTGATATTTGTAATCCAGTCTCTCAATGCTTCATTCATAGCGTCTTTAAGAGTCTGAGAACCCGATTCCACCGGATTTACTTTTGCTCCGAGAAGTTCCATCCTGAAAACGTTTTGTTTCTGCCTTTCGACGTCTTTTTTGCCCATAAATACTTCGCACTCTAAGTCGAATAGGGCGCATACCGTAGCCGTGGCCACTCCATGCTGTCCCGCTCCGGTTTCGGCGATAATCCGCTTCTTTCCCATCTTCACGGCAAGCAATGCCTGACCTATAGTATTGTTTATTTTATGTGCCCCGGTATGGTTTAAGTCTTCGCGTTTAAGATATATGTCCGACTTATAAACTTCGGAAAGCCTTCCAGCAAAATACAGGGGACTTGGCCTTCCCACGTAATCCTTAAGATAATAATTAAATTCCTTTATAAATTCCCTATCGTTTTTTATTTTTTTATAAAATCGCTCAAGTTCGATAACGGCGGGCATTAATGTTTCGGAAATATATCTTCCGCCGTATTCGCCGAAATGACCTTTTTTATCAGGCAGCAGCATATGAAGCTCTCCTAAGATTTTTAAAAAATAACGCCATTTTATCGTAATTCTTTTTTCCGGGTAAATCTTCTATTTTTGATGAAAGGTCTATGCCGTAAGGCTTGATAGATTTAATTATATTTTCTATATTATCATAGCCTATTCCGCCGGCTAAAATTAAATCGCCGGCGTATAAATTTTTGATTATATCCAGGTTGACCCGTTCGCCTGTTCCCCCGAACACGCCCTCTCCGGCAGACGCATCTATGAGTACGTTAATGCCGGCTTCCCTGTATCGATGAATTATATCGAGGTCGGCTTCTTCTTTAACGCGTACCGCTTTTAAAATTATATTTTTATCTATGCCGGATTCTTCTATATAGCTTAACGATTCGTTCCCCGATAATTGAATTATGTCGGCATCGACGTCTCTTGCTATTTTTTTAATTTTTTCCGGATTCTCGTTTACGAAAACCGCCGTAATTATAATATTTCTTTTGACGGATAAAAAATTTTTTACATTTTTCCCTGCCGTCTCTCTAAGTTCTTTTATAATTCCTTTTGCAGTTTCGGCAGGTATATACCTTTTCGAATTTTCGTAAAAAATAAAACCTATAGTATCGGCGCCCAGCTTTAAAGCATTATAGGCGTCATCTATATTGGTTATACCGCATATTTTGATTTTGGGAATATCGGACATTAAAATTTTAAATCTGTATTATTATACGTAATTATTCATGGAATACGGCGATAAAAAGTCTTTTAAAGTTTTTGAAGCATCGCTTGAAGTAACAAGGGCTTCTCCTATAAGAAAAGAGTTGACGCCTCTTTTCATAAGCATTTCGATATCTCCTCTTCCGTTAATGCCGCTTTCCGCTACAATCAACTTTCCCGGCGGTATTTTTTCGGCTAACGCTGCGGTTTTGAACAAATCGGTCTTAAAAGTCCTTAAGTCCCTGCTGTTTATACCTATAATTTCGGCATTATATTTATAAGCCGTCTCAAGCTCTTTTTCGTCTGCTATTTCGGTAAGAACGTCTAAAGAAAGTTCTGCGGCGAGAGATAAAAGATTTTTATATTGAACCTCCGACAATGCTTTGATAATTAGAAGAATTGCGTCCGCTTCTATTATTTTAGATTCAAAAACCTGAATTTCGTCGATTATGAAATCTTTTCTTAAAACCGGAAGTTTTACCGATTTTCTTACTTTTGAAATATCCTCCGGACCGCCCATAAAAAATTTCTTATCTGTAAGAACGGAAATAGCGCTCGCACCGCCTCTTTCATAAATAACGGCAAGTTCGTCGGGCTTATAATCCGCCGATAGAAGCCCCTTAGAGGGGGAAGCCTTCTTGACTTCGGCAATTATACTGCAAATTCTGTATGAAACCGCTTCGCCGTTAGACCTCGGTTTTAAAGCGCTTTTTAAACTTCTCAACCCGTAAAAAGCGGAAAATGCCCTCTTCTTGTAGGCCTCTTCGTCGATAGACCCTTTAAATTTTTTTATTTCTTTTGTTTTTTCTTTTAAAATGTCGTCTAATATCATATTTATATTTTAATACTTATTTATTGGAGATTTCAATAAGGTTTTGCAAAGACTTTAAAGCCCTGCCCGATTCAATCGAAAGCCTTGCCTCTTTAAACGCATCGCATAAATTATCGGTTTTGCCCGAGACTAAAATCGCAAAGCCGGCGTTTAAAACCGCAAGGTCTGTCTTGGGGCTTTTATTTCCGGTTATAATATCATATATAATTTTTGCATTTTCGGCAACCGATAAAGATTTAAATTCATTCTCATGGTGAAAGCTGAATCCGTATTCTTCGGGATTAAATTCAAAACATTTACAATTGCCCGCCTCATCTAATTCGTAAATATCGGTCAACGCCGAAAGGCTTATTTCGTCTATCCCGTCTCTGCCGTGAACTATGAAAGCTTTCCCAGAGTTCAATATCTTCAGCGCTTCGACTATTTTTTTAGATAAGTCGCCGGAATAAACTCCTATTATATGTTTTTTAACGCCTAACGGGTTGGTTAAAGGACCCAGTATATTAAAAATAGTTTTAAATCCCAGCTCTTTTCTTACCGGGGCGGCATATTTCATTGCGGTATGAAATTTGGGAGCGAATAAAAAACCTATACTCGCATATTCTATCGACCTGAGAACTCCTTCGGCATCTAAGTCTATATTTACGCCCAATTCTTTCAGCACGTCGGCGCTTCCCGATTTTGAAGAAACTGCATAATTTCCGTGTTTTGCTATTTTAACCCCGGCTCCTGCGGCTATTAAAGCGGAGCATGTAGAGATATTAAAGGTATTTTTACAATCGCCTCCGGTTCCGACGATATCCACCAGCGCAGTTCTATATTCATCTTTAATATTTACGGCAACGGCATTTTCTCTCATAGCAAGAGCGGCGCCGGCAATCTCTTCGACTGTTTCGCCTTTAATTTTTAAAGATGTAAGCAGAGACGCTATTTGTCCGTTAGTAAGCTCGCCTTTTAAAATCGCATTAAAAATCCGCTCCGATTCGTCCCCTGTCAAGTCGTTATTATTAACAACCCGGCCTAATAATTCTTTAATAAAACTTTCTTCCATATATTTTAAATAGACAGAAAATTATTGATTATTTGCTTTCCGAAAGAGGTAAGCACCGATTCCGGATGGAATTGCACGCCGTAAACCTTAGAGCCTTTTACCTCTATCCCCATAATTTCGTTGTCGTCCAAGCTTGTCGCCGTTACTTTTATAATTTCCGGCAGGCTTTTTTTATTAATAATAAGGGAATGATACCTCGTGGCTTCAAAAGGATCCGGTACGCCTTTATATATAAAAGACGAATCATGTTTTATGGATGAAACTTTTCCGTGCATAACATTCTTTGCGCGTATTATTTCGGCGCCGAATGCGTAGCCTATTGCCTGATGACCGAGACAAACTCCGAGTATCGGAATCGAGGAATAAAAATTTTTAATGGCTTCAACCGTAATTCCCGCTTCGACGGGCGATTTTGGACCTGGAGAAATAACTATTTTTTCAGGATTTATCTTTATAATATCCGAAACGCTTAATGCGTCGTTCCTGAATACTACGGTATCGAACCCCAGTTCTCCTATATACTGGACGATATTGTAAGTAAACGAATCGTAATTATCTATTACTAAGACCATATTTTTTAATTGAACCTTTCTATCATATTAAAAGCGGCTATAAGATGCCTTAATTTATTTTCGGTCTCGGCAAATTCATTTTCCGGGGTGGAATCATGAACTATTCCTCCCGCCGCCTGAATATAAGCCGCATTTTTTTTAAAAAGCGCCGTCCTGATAGTTATGCAAAATTCCATTTTATTGCACATGCCCTCTTCTAAAAAACCGAAATAGCCGATGCCCCCTGCATAAACTCCTCTTTTTGATTTCTCGAGTTCGTTTATTATTTCCATTGCCCTTACTTTAGGCGCGCCTGTAACGGTACCTGCCGGATAAGAAGCCCTGACCAGATCGAATGCGTCGCTTCCTTCCTTGATTTCGGAAAGAACGCTGGTAACTATATGCTGGACATGGGAGTATTTTTCTATATACATAAGTTTATCTATCTTAACCGAGCCCTTTTTTGATACCCTTCCTATATCGTTTCTGCTTAAATCTACAAGCATAATGTGCTCCGCCCTTTCTTTCGGGTCGTCAAGCAGTTTGCAGGCGAGATATTCGTCTTCGGCCGGATTTTCGCCTCTTTTAATAGTGCCCGCTATCGGCCGCGTTTCAATAATTCCGCCCGACAGTTTAACTAAATTTTCCGGCGAAGAGCCGGTAATTACGAAATCGTCGATTTTAAGATAAAACATATAAGGTGACGGGTTCACAAGCCTAAGCGCCCTGTAGAAAAGAAAGGGGTCGGGAGGATTAATAATCTTTTTCCTGCGGGAAATCTGCACCTGAAATATATCTCCTCGGAGTATATATTCTTTTGCGGCTAAAACATTTTGCTTAAATTCGTCGAAACCCGTTTCGTCTATAATTTCGATATCGGACTTTTTAACTTTTTTAGTTTCTTTGGACCGGGAATCTCTTTTTTCGATAATCCCGGCTATTTTATTTATTCTTTCGAGAGCCGAATCATACTCCCGTTTTAGACTTGCGCCGCCCGAATCGCCCCTGAATATATAAGATACTATCTTAACGGCCTGATTCAATCCGTCGTAAACTATCACGTCCCTCGGAAGCATAAAAAAAAGGTCGTAAACATCGGTAACGTCTTTTTTAACCGGAGGCAGTTTTTCTATAAGGCCGCTGACTTCATATCCTAAATAACCGAAAAGTCCGCCTATAAACTCTTCCGACAGATTGTCTTTGTATATATTGAATTCGGATAGGATTTTCTTTATATACGCAAAAATATCTTCGTTTAAATCTTTAAGGTTTATTTTATCCTTAAATCCGAACTTGCCGCCGGCAAAATTCTCGACGTCAATCTCGTCTTTATAAAGTCGGATGGTCAGCAAAGGATTTAAACAGATAAAAGAATATCTTCCCCATTTCCCGACGCCTTCGGTGCTTTCAAAAAAAAATGCGCGCTTTTCTTGCTGGAAAGAAGAAAATATGGATATCGGCGTATCCATATCGCCGCTTATTTCATAAATAAGGGGGATGATATTGAAGGTATCAGGCGTTTTTAAAATATCGTCGTAATTTAATATAAGCGTAAGAGGCATAATAAAGAGAATTATATCACATTTTTTTTCTTTATCATAGTTTATGCCTGCTTAAATTACCGTAATTTGAACTAAGATTGCTTTTCTTCTTTCGGAATGAACTCTATCAACCCTAATGGGCTTGCATCTCCGGCTCTGTACCCTGTTTTAATAATCCTGACATAGCCTCCGGGCCTATCGACAAATCTCGGACCTAAATCCTTAAAAAGTTTTGTCGTTGCATTCTTGCTTCTTAGCCGTGAGAACGCAATGCGCCGTCTCGCCGTGGTATCCGATTTTCCGAGAGTAACGAGCTTTTCAATGTATGCTCTTAACACTTTTGCTTTAGGCAAAGTCGTTTCGATTCTTTCGAACTCTATAAGGGAAGAAGCCATATTCCTTAAAAGGGCCGCCCTATGTGACGATGTTCTGTTTAATCTGGTTTTGATTTTTCCGTGACGCATTTTAACCTCTGAATATATAATTTAACAAATTATTTTTCCTGTTTTGAAACGGCGGCGTTATCTAATTTCATTCCGAAGCTTAATCCCATCGTGGATAAAACTTCTTTTATTTCATTGAGAGATTTCCTTCCGAAATTTTTCGTTCTAAGCATTTCTCCTTCGGTTTTTTGAACCAGCTCGTAAATCGTTTTTATGTTTGCATTTTTAAGGCAATTTGCCGACCTGACGGAAAGTTCAAGCTCGTCCACGTTTTTAAGTAAATTCTCGTTTAAATGGTTTTCCGAAGTTCTTTCGGTTTCCGGCTGAGCTTTCTTTTCGTATAGCTGGTCCATTTCTTCAAAGGCAGCGAAAACGGAAATCTGATCCTGTAAAATTAAGGATGCCGAAGTAAGGGCATCTTCCGGAGTTATATATCCGTTTGTATATATTTCCATTATAAGCTTGTCGTAATCGGTAATTCCTCCGACCCTTGCATACGATACGTCCATTGTAACTTTTTTAACCGGCGAAAACGAAACGTCGAGGGAAATTGCTCCTATCGGCGCATCTTCCCGGATATTAAGCTCGCTGGGGACATATCCCCTTCCCCCCGTTACAAGCATTTGAGCCTTGAAACTGCCGCCTTTGGCAATAGTTAGAATCTTTTTTTCTTTATTTACCACTTCGACGTTTTGAGATGTCTTAATATCGGACGCATAGACCTCTCCTTCCCTATCGATATCTATATATACGTATTCAGGCTCGTCGGATGTTATATCAAAATCTATATCTTTTAAATTTAATATAATCTCGGTTACGTCTTCCGTTATGCCCGGTACTGAAGAAAATTCATGGGATATTCCTTCAATTTTAACTTCCGATATTTTATATCCCGTAATAGAGGATAAAAGTATCCTGCGAAGCGCATTGCCTATAGTAGTTCCGAAACCCCTTTCTAAGGGTTCTACAATAAGCTTTCCGTAATAATCTGTATATGTGTCCTTTTCAAATTCTATTTTCTTTGGCTTGATAAGCGAAAGCCAATTTTTTTTCATATTGCCTCCAAAAAATTATTATTCGGCGCTTATTTAGAATAAAGTTCTACTATAAGCTTTTCATTTGCCGTCGATATAATTTCGTCTCTTTCAGGAATACTTTTTAACGTCCCCTGATAAGATTCTATATTGGCCTCAAAATATTCCGGGCGGGTTTTTCTTACGGCAGACTCTAACGAATTTTTTATAATTTCGCATTTTCTGCTTTTTTCGCAAATCGTTATCTGCTCGCCGGGTTTCAAAACATAAGACGGTATATTTACTTTTTTGCCGTTAACTAAAAAATGTCCGTGAGTTATTAAAAGTCTCGCTAATTTTCTGGAAACGGCAAAACCCAAAGTATAAACTGCGTTGTCCAATCTTCTTTCTAACAAAGAAAGCAGATTTTCTCCGGTGATACCCTTCATTCTTTCGGCGGTTTTATATGTCTTTTTAAATTGCTTCTCCATTAGGCCGTATGTTCTTTTTAGCTTTTGTTTTTCTCTTAACTGCTCTCCGTATTCGGATAATTTTCTTCTAATGCCTTTATGCTCTCCAGGAGCATATTCTCTTTTGTCGTAAGCGCACTTATCCGAAAAACATCTGTCGCCTTTTAAAAAAAGCTTTCCTCCTTCCCTCCTGCACAACTTACAAACCGGTCCGTTGTATTTAGCCAATTTTTCACCTCGTTATTTCAATGTTACTTAATATGTAAATTTATCTAATTATAATAATAATCTAAAATATAAAAGTTAAACCCTTCTCCTTTTCGGAGGCCTGCATCCGTTATGCGGTATTGGCGTAACGTCTTTAATCAACGTTATATTAAAACCGGAACTTTGAAGCGCTCTGAGAGCGGATTCACGTCCGCCGCCGGGGCCTTTTATATAAACTTCTACGTTTGCGACGCCGTAATCCGACACTTTTTTTGCGGCCTGCTCGGCGGCAACCTGTCCGGCATACGGAGTGCTTTTTCTCGACCCTTTGAATCCGCTTGTTCCGGAGCTTGCCCATGCAAGAACATTTCCGCTCAAATCCGTAATGCTCACTATAGTGTTATTAAATGTCGATTTTATATGGGCAATCGCATTTTGAATATTTTTTTTATCCTTCTTTTTTTTAGGCGCATTCTTTTTTACGTTAGCCATTTATACCTCTTAGTATCCCAATTAAATTAATAATTATTATATATTACCTGAGCTTTATAATTGATTTGTCCTTATTTGGCTTTTGCCGCCGCTATAGTGGACTTTCTCGGTCCTTTTCTTGTCCTCGCATTTGTTTTGGTTCTCTGTCCCCTCGCGGGCAGTCCTCTTTTATGCCTTAACCCTCTATAGCTGCCTATATCGATAAGCCTTTTTATATTCATCTGGACTTCTCTTCTTAAATCGCCTTCGACTTTGAATTCGCTGTCTATCTGCTGTCTTATATTATTTACCTGAATATCCGTCAAATCTTTCACTTTAGTCTCTATAGCAACGCCGGCTCTTTTCAGAATGCCGTTCGACAATGCGCGGCCGATACCGTAAATATAAGTTAAAGCTATTTCTATCCTTTTATTCTTTGGTAAATCTATTCCCGAGATTCTTGCCATTATTTATCCTCCACATATTTATATATGCTAATTTTGTATATCATTTCAACCCTGGCGCTGCTTATGTTTAGGGTTTTCGCAGATAATTCTCACGACTCCCTTTCTTTTGATAACTTTGCATTTATCGCATATTTTTTTAACCGAAGACCTTACTTTCAATTCCGACTCCTTTTATTTTGAATATTATTTTATTATATTTATTTACTTTCCTCTGAAAATAATGCGCCCTCTGGTTAAATCATACGGCGACAACTGAACGGTCACTTTATCGCCTGCCAGAATCTTAATGTAATGCATGCGCATTTTTCCGGATATGTGGGCAAGCACTTTATATCCGTTTTCCAATTCGACTCTAAACATTGCATTAGGAAGAGGTTCTACAACCGTTCCTTCGACTTCGATTAAATCTTCTTTATTAGACATAAATTTTCCTATGTAAGAATTTGCGGACCCTCATTCGTTATTGCAACCGTATGCTCAAAATGAGCCGACAACCCTTTATCTTTAGTAACAACCGTCCACCTGTTTTCTTTAATCTTTACTTTATAAGAAAATTCATTAACCATCGGCTCTATCGCTATTACCATTCCATTTTTTATCGGTACGTCGTTTGCTTCGATATAATAATTAGGAACTTGCGGGTCTTCATGCAATTTAAAACCGACCCCGTGGCCTACAAAATCTTTTACTACGGAATATTTATTCTGAACAACAAAATTTTCAATCGCTGTTGAAATGTCGTTAATTTTATTGCCGCAAACAGCTTTTGATATCCCTATATTCAAAGCTTCCTTCGTAATTTCCATTAAATTTAAAGCCGAACTCGCAACATTGCCTACGGGAACCGTAACCGCGGCATCCGCATAATAACCGTTATAATGAATGCCGTAATCCAAACTTACTATATCCCCTTCCCTCAATTTTCTCTGAGAAGGAAAACCGTGTACGACTTCTTCGTTTACCGATACGCATACGGAATAAGGAAACCCGTTGTATCCCTTAAAAGCCGGAGTTGCGCCTGAAGACAATGCCTTCTTTTCCGCAACAATATCGTATTCTATCGTTTTCATACCCGGCTCAGTCATAGCCGATAACTCATTTAATACTTTATTTACTATTTCGCCCGCTTTTTTTATGCCTTCTATATCTATTTTGCTTTTAAGGTTGACCATCTTACCGGATTAGATATGCGAAATTATTTCGTTTTCTACCTCTTTAGGAGATTTTTCGCCGTTAATCCTGATTACTTTGCCTAATTTTTCAAAATGCTCAACCAAAGGATGCGTAGATTTATGATACGTCGCCAGCCTATTTTTAATAACTTCCGGCTTGTCGTCGTCCCTAGTTATTAATGAAACTCCGCAATCGTCGCATAACTCGTCGTTTTTAGGCTTATTGAATTTCATATGATACACTTTTTTGCATTTCGGACAGACTCTTCTGTTCGTAAGCCTCTCAAGTATAGCTTCATCTTTAACGTCTATATAAATAACTTTATCTACTTCAAGGTTAAACTCTTTGAGCATGCCGTCTAATAAGACGTTTTGAGATAAATCTCTCGGAAAACCGTCGAATAGAAAACCGTTTTTGCCAAGATTCTGCTGAATATTAGCCTTAATTATCTTGGCGACTAAATCTATAGGAACAAATTCGCCTTTATCCATATACGATTTTGCAATTTTGCCCAATTCCGTTTTTTTCTCCACGTTTTCTCTCAATAGGTCTCCTGTGGAAATCAATATAAAGTCTTTCGTATTGGCAATATTTTTTGCCTGGGTTCCTTTACCGGCGCCGGGAGGTCCGATTAAAATATAAATTTTGCTTTTCATTTTTACTCCTTACTATGTTAAATTATTTTTTTGACGCTTTTTTTAACAGGCTGTCATAATTTCTATATAATAAATGAGACTGTATCTGCACTATTGTATCCATAGCTACGACTACGACGATTAAAAGGCCGGTTCCTCCAAAATAGAACGGAACATGGAATTTATTGATTAAAATCGTAGGCAGGAGGCAAATCAATGAAACATATATAGCGCCGATAAAAGTTACCCTGTTTAAAATTTTATCTATAAACAACGAGGTGGACTTCCCGGGTTTAATTCCCGGAACGTTTCCTCCGTATTTGCGCAGGTCGTCGGCAACATCATCCACTTTAAACGTAATTGCCGTATAGAAATAGCAAAAGAAAAAAATTAAAATAACAAAAATTATATTATAAAGAACTCCGTTAGGGTTTAAATACTCCGATACCCTTTCGAAAACGGGTATTTTAATAAAATTGGCTATCGTCGCGGGAAAAAGCAGTATCGACATTGCAAAAATAGGAGGAATTACCCCCGGAGTATTTACCTTCAAAGGAAGGTAGCTGGTCTGGCCGGAATACAGTTTTCTTCCGACCATTTTTTTTGCATACTGTATGGGAATGCGTCTTTGTGCGGACTCTACGAAAACAATAAAACCGATTACCAAAATCATTAATGCGAGTATTAAGATTAACAGCATGATATTAATTTCGCCAAGCTGAACCATTTTAATAGTATTCATAAATGCGCCGGGTATTGCCGCAACTATTCCGGCGAATATAATCAATGAAATGCCGTTGCCTATGCCGTGCTCCGATATCTCTTCGCCGATCCACATAACAAATATAGTGCCTGCCGTAAGAGCAATAACCGATATAATTAAAAAACTCATCCCCGGATGCATAACTACGGGGAGCCCGTCGGGACTTCTCATTGCTTCGATTCCGTAACTTATACCGATAGATTGAAATAAGGAAAGCAGTACCGTTCCGTATCTCGTATATTGCATAAATTTCTTTCTTCCGGCTTCGCCTTCTTTCTGAAGCCTGTCAAGGGAAGGGATTACCATGGGCAACATCTGAAATATTATCGAGGAGCTTATATACGGCATAATACCGAGAGAAAATATGGAAAAACGCGCTAACGCCCCCCCTGTAAACATATTAAAAAGCCCGAATAAATTGCTGTTGGATGCGTTAAAAAACTGGGACAAAGCTACGGGGTTGACGCCTGGAGTCGTAATATGGACGCCTATCCTGAACACTATGAACATCAAAAGCGTATAAAGTATACGGTTGCGCAGTTCAGGTATTTTTCCTAAATTTTCAAAACTTTGAGCCATTATTTTTATATTATCCTTACGGTTCCGCCGCTTTTTTCTATTTTTTCTTTAGCATTTTTAGAAATTTTATCGCAAACGACATTAATCTTGCGGCTAATTTCTCCGGAACCTAATAGTTTAAATTTATTTTCGCTTTCTTTTAATATTCCGCTTTCTTTTAAAATATTTATATCTATATTATCGCTTTTTATATTTTCAATAGCGGTAAAATTTACGATAGCGATCTGTTCCCGAAGAGGATTATTAAAACCCCTTTTAGGGACTCTTCTGCCGTAAGGCATCTGGCCGCCTTCAAATCCAGGCCTTACTCCGCCTCCGGCTCTTGCATTCTGGCCTTTATTTCCTTTGCCGGATGTCTGTCCGTGTCCTGAGCCGGAACCTCTTCCGAGCCTTTTTTTATTCTTATTATTATGCTTGCCGAATTCGCTTAAATTAACCATTTAATTGTCTTCCTCTTTCTCATTCTATAATATTTATTTATGATTTTTTTCTTCTTTTCCCGAGCTCCCCTTTATAAAAAAAGGATGAAATGCATTTCAGCGTCGCATTTGCCACATTATGGGGATTAGATGAGCCGATAGACTTGGCGTAAACGTTTCTTACCCCCGAAAGTTCAAAAATTGCCCTCATAGCTCCGCCGGCGATTATTCCGGTTCCTTCAGGAGCGGGTTTCATAAATACGTAACCGGCTCCGCTCTTTCCGTATTGCTCATGAGGGATTGAATTTTTATGAACTTTAACTCTTATTAAATTTTTCTTTGCCTGTTCGGTTCCTTTTCTAATTGCCTCCGGCACTTCTTTGGCTTTTCCAAGACCTATGCCTACAAAATTCGCATCCGGATCTCCCGCCACTACCAATGCAGAAAAACCGAAGCGCCTTCCGCCTTTAACAACCTTGGCAACTCTTGAAATATGGATAACTTTATCCTTAATATTTAAATCTTCAACGCTTAACTTCTCCAAATTATCCTCCAATATTCAAATATCTAAAAATTTAACCCGTTTTCTCTTGCGGCATC
>JAKAQA010000158.1 GCA_021811805.1 bacterium
CACCTCTTCCGGTTTAGTCGAAGGCGAAAGTATCATGGAATCGTCTATATCGAATTTCTCCGGCATCTTAATTTCCGGAGCCTTTCCGAGAGTTCTCGGGTCGGTTATGTATCCGGTAAGAGCAGAAGCCGCGGCGGTCTGAACTGAAACAAGATAAATTTTTGCGTCTTTGGTTCCGCTCCTTCCTTCAAAATTGCGGTTGAACGTCCTCAAGGAAACTGCGCCCGACCGCGGAGCCTGACCCATTCCTATGCACGGCCCGCAGGTAGATTCGAGAATTCTTGCGCCGGCGGCTATCAAATCCGCAAGCGCGCCGTTTTTTGCCAGCATTTCGAAGACCTGCTTCGAACCGGGCGATATTACGAGGCTGACGTCCGGATGCACTTTTTTGCCTTTTAATATATTTGCGACGGTCATTAAATCAACGTAAGAAGAGTTGGTACAGCTTCCTATCGCGACCTGGTCCGCTTTTATATCCTTTAATTCGCTTACCTTTGCAACCTGGTCGGGCATATGGGGTTTAGCGGCAAGAGGCTCCAGCGAACTTAAATCTATTTCCACGACTTCGTCGTAAACGGCGTCGGCGTCGGCAGAAAGGGGCGTATAATCGGCCATTCTTCCTTCGGCTTTTAAAAACTCCATAGTTCTTTCGTCGCTCGGAAAAACCGAAGTAGTCGCTCCAAGTTCCGCGCCCATATTGGTAATAACGGCTCTTTCGGGAACGGTCAGCGTTTTTACGCCTTCCCCGCCGTATTCGAAAATCTTCCCTACGCCGCCCTTAACCGTAAGCCTTCTTAAAAGTTCGAGAATAACGTCTTTTGCGGAAACCCAATCGGGGAGTTTTCCTGAAAGTTTAACTAAAACGACTTTCGGAGCCGTCATATAAAACGCTCCGCCGCCCATTGCCACTGCCACGTCTAATCCGCCTGCGCCTATAGCGATCATTCCCACGCCGCCCGCCGTAGGCGTATGGCTGTCGGAACCTAAAAGCGTCTTTCCAGGAACGCCGAATCTTTCCAGATTAACCTGATGGCATATGCCGTTTCCGGCTTTAGAATAAAATATGCCGTATTTAGCGGCTACGGTCTGCAAAAACTTGTGGTCGTCGGCATTTTCGAAGCCGGTCTGAAGGGTGTTGTGGTCGATAAAGCTGACCGATAAATCCGTTTTAACCTTAGGCACGCCGATAGCTTCAAACTGCAGGTAAGCCATCGTTCCTGTCGCGTCCTGCGTGAGGGTTCTGTCGATTTTTACCGCGATTTCTTCCCCGGACTTTAAATTGCCGCTTACAAGATGCGCGCTTAGAATTTTGTTAGTTAAACTTTGTCCCATAAATTAAATCCTCCCGATTTAATTATTAATATTAATATTAATGTAAAAAGTTATCAATAATTATATTTATATAATGAAAATTAAACAGGCGTTTTATTTTTTCGACAATCTTACGGCAATAGACGGATTATGCAAAAAAGGATGTTTCTTGCGGACTATTCCGTTTTATTTAAAAAATGTTTAGTTATTTTAATATATTTTTTTAAAAAAGTAAACGGTTTTTTAATTTACAGCGCCCCTTTT
Source organism: bacterium (assembly GCA_021811805.1). GTDB lineage: Bacteria > SZUA-79 > SZUA-79 > Acidulodesulfobacterales > Acidulodesulfobacteraceae > Acidulodesulfobacterium_A. Next base: position 1,576 of record JAKAQA010000158.1, read on the forward strand.
GCGAATAAAACGGCAGGAACGGTTTTCAAAAGGATTATCAGGTCTAATTTCAAAGACCAGTCGTCTATATATTTCAAGTCCAGCTCGACTCTGTCCTCAAAACTCAACATGCTTCTTCCGCTTATCTGCCAGAGGCAGGTAATGCCGGGCTTCATAGAAATCCTGCGCCTCTGTTTTATTGAATATTTCTTTACTTCGTCCGGCATAGGCGGACGCGGGCCGACAAGGCTCATATCCCCCCTTAAAACGTTATAAAACTGCGGAATTTCATCGAGGCTCGTTTTTCTCAGAATTTTTCCTATTTTAGTAATCCTCGGGTCGTTTTTAAGTTTTATCTCTATGCCGTCCCTGCTGAAATCCTTTATCAATTCTTCCCTTAATTCGTCGCTTCCGAAATACATAGTCCTGAACTTGTAAAAAGTAAAAAGCCTTCCGTTTTTGCCTGTTCTTTTGCTCTTGTATAAAACGCTTCCCTTAGAATCCAGTTTAATCAGGAGACTTATGATTAAAGCCGGCAATAAAAATATTGTAATCGCAAAAACCGAACCGGCTATATCTATCAGCCTTTTTGCAAAAAGCCTTATATCGTCTTCCGGAGACGTATAAAACGAGATAACCGGAAAATCTCCTACTTTTTCGAATGAAACCTTAGAATATTTAAACGGTATAAAATTAGTCGGTATTTTAACGGTTATGCCCTTTTCTTCCAGCAGTAAAGTGGCTTCTTTTATATCGGCTATTTCGTCGCCTTTGATATCGAATATCACTTCGTCCACCGGATTATCCAGTACAAAATCTATAAGGCCGTTCTGGTCTTTCTTATTTATTTCTTTAACTAATTTTATGCCGAGATATTCGTTTGAAACGAGTATGTCTTTTATGCCTCCCGCGCCTCTTTTTTCCGATAAATCGGAAACAGCAGATACTTCCGAATCGTCCCCTTTCACCAAAACGATATTCCTTGCGGAATATCCCCGCCTTTTTAGTTTTAAGGCAAGTTTTCTTCCGGTATAATCCGCAATAATTAGCGATAAAAAAGAATAAAAGGAAAAATATCCTATAAAAAGCCTTGAAACGTAAGTAACTTTAAACATAAAAAGAATGGCGTAAATCAAGAATATAGATATAACCGTTATTTCAAAGAGCTTTATTATAT
>JAKAQA010000159.1 GCA_021811805.1 bacterium
AAAAACCATGATTCTGGGAAGTAATTTCTACCTTGCCGTTTTTTAAATTTTTAACGGGCTGATTTATTCCGTGATGTCCAAATTTTAACTTATAAGTTTTAAAACCTAAAGACATAGATAAAAGCTGATGTCCAAGACATATTCCAAAGATAGGCTTTTCACCCAGCAGACTCTTAATTGTTTCAACTTCTTCGGACATTGTCTGCGGATCGCCTGGACCGTTCGACAGAAGAATTCCGTCAGGCTCGGTATTTAATATTTCTTTTTTAGAAAAATTATGGGGTACGACGGTAACGTCGGCCTTTATATTGTTTAAACATCTAATAGTATTAAGTTTAACTCCGTAATCGATAACCGTAACCCTGAATTCGGGAAAGTCCGTTTTATTTTCGTAAGCTTTTTTGCATGAAACGCTTGAGACTAAATTTAAACCCTCCATTTTAGGTAAAGAACTTAATTTCTTTTTAATATAATCGATACCTGCTTCTTTTGGGGCTATATATAAATTCGACTGTCCTCCGTCTCTTATAGAAATAGTCAAATGCCTCGTATCTATTCCGGATACAACCGGATAACCGTACGAATTTATAAATTCGGATAAACTTTTAACTGCGCCGTAATGCGAATAGCTATTAACGTAATTTTTTGTTACCAAGCCGGAAATCCACACCTTGTCGGACTCAAAATCAAACTCGTTTATTCCGTAATTGCCTATCATAGGATAAGTCATAACTACTACCTGTCCGTTATAAGACGGGTCAGTAACCAATTCCTGGTAACCGTTCATAGCTGTATTAAAAACGGCTTCGCCGCCGGATTCCAGAGGTTTTCCCTCAAAGAATCCTTCGTAAAAATCTCCGTTTGCAAACATTAATACGGCTTTTTCTTTTTTAAAACTATTATCCATATTTATTAATATTTTTATTTAATTTTCTTTTAAAACTTTACCGCCTGCTATAACAAAAGAAGATTTACCTTTAAACTTTTCTCCTATAAAAGGCGAATTTTTACTTAAAGATTTAATTTCCCTTTCGGTAAACTGCCACTTTTTATTTAAATCGACTACTGTAATATCTCCTATATAACCGTTAGAAACCGAACCTCTTCCCATTAGTTTTAAAATTTTAGCCGGATTTAAAGACATAAGCTCCGCAATTCTTATTAACGAAATTTTCTTATCGTGAAAAAGCCTTAAGGTTAACGGCAATGAAGTTTCTAAACCTATAATTCCAAAAGGAGCGGCATCCAAAGTGTCGTCCTTTTCGTCTTTACTGTGAGGAGCATGATCCGTGGCTATAACGTCTATAGTTCCGTCCTGTATAGCTTCTGTTATAGCTCTTTTATCCATTTCAGTCCTTAAAGGGGGATTCATTTTTGCGTTAGTATTATAATCGAGCAAAGATTCTTCGGTAAGAGAAAAATAATGGGGACAGGTTTCGCAAGTAACTTTTGCTCCTGTTTTTTTTGCCTGTTTTATAATGTTTACGGAATACGCCGTGGAAACATGCGCAACGTGAAGTTTTACGCCGTAATATCCGGCAAGAATAACGTCCCTTGCGGTGCCTATATCTTCGGCGATACTAGGCATACCTATAACGCCGAGCCGCTCCGACATAACCCCTTCGTTTATTACGCCTTTGCCGCGCAATTTTATATCTTCGCTGTGCGATATAACCGGTAAATTAAAAGTATCGGCATATAATAACGCCCTGCCCATAAGAGCCGAATCTTCCACCGGATTACCGTCGTCGCTAAGCGCTATCGCCCCGGCTTCTTTAAGTTTTCCTATATCTGCGAGTGAAACGCCTTTAAGTCCCTTAGAAATAGCGCCTATAGGGAATAAGTTTATTAAATCTAAATTTTTTGCCTTGTCTATTAAAAAACGGGTTACCTCTTCCGAATCGTTAGCCGGATTTGTGTTCGGCATACAGCATATAGAGGTAAATCCTCCGGATATTGCCGCCTCCATTCCCGATTTTATCGTTTCTTTATATTCGTAGCCGGGTTCCCTTAAATGAACGTGCATATCTATTAAACCGGGAAAAACTATTAAACCGTCGGCGGATACTATTTTAACTCCATCCTTAGCGCCTATCGTTTTTTTAAACGGCAAATCTTTTATTATTCCGTTTTCTATATAGATATCTCTTTTGACTTCGGTTTTAGTCAAAGGGTCTATAACTATGCCGTTTTTTATTAAAAGTTTATCCATTAAGTTTCTGATATCCTATTAAAATATAAAGACATGCCATTCTTACGGCAACGCCGTTTTCAACCTGTTTAAATATATGGGTTTTATTTTCGTTTATTATACTGCCGGAAATTTCCACGTCTCTGTTTACAGGTCCGGGGTGAAGCACCATAACTTTTTTATCTGCCTTCGACAAAAGCTCAGGCGTCAATTTGAAAAAATTTCTGTATTCTTCTATCGACGGTATAAAATAATAGCTAGCTCTTTCTTTCTGTATTCTAAGCATTATTATAACATCGGCATTTTTAACCGCTTCTTCCATGCTTTTTGAAATAAATACTTTGCCGCTGCCGTATTCCGCCACCCTAGGCAAAAGAGAATGCGGAGCATAAAGATAAATTTCGGCGCCTAACTTTGAAAATCCGTAAATATCCGACCGTGCGACTCTTGAGTGATAAATATCTCCGATTATAGCCACTTTAAGAGACTTAAAAT
>JAKAQA010000160.1 GCA_021811805.1 bacterium
TTTTTATATTAGGTGTCTATTTCGTAAATCCTGCGTTCCAGTTCCGTTATGCCGCCTAACTCTTTTTTGGCTTCGCCGTAAATTTTCAGGAGTTCTTCGAGGTTAGAAACGCCGTATTTATTTTCTATGCTTATAATGCCGTCTATTTTAAGCCTTATTTCGTTTAACCTGTCTTCGTCGAATTCGAAAAAAGAATGTTTTTCTAAAGACAAAAGGATATCGTCGAGCAATATTTTAATAGTTTCCGCATTTTTAAGCTCCTCTTTTTGCTTAAAATTGGAATCCAGTTCCGATAATTTGGAAAGATTGGATATCAAGGGGTTCAAATGTTTCAGGATTCCGTATTCTTCGTTGTCTATCGAATCTATGGAAGATAAAATAAATTCTTTAATTCCGTTTATGTTTTCGAGCCTTTTAAGCTCGTCTTTTAAAATATCTTCGTCGTTTTTAGATTTTACGCCGAGTTTTTCTACGTCGTCTATAATATACGAATTGATTGTTTTTATCCGCGATATTCCGTCGAGCTTTTTTGCGGCTTCCGCTTTCTCGGCTTCTATTTTTTTAATATCCGCGTAAAGTTTTTTTGCCGCGGCAGACAAGTCTTGGTTTCCCGCAAAATTGTCTAAAAAAGCAAGTTGGCTTTCAGGCTCGATAAGGAAACGCCTGTCGTTCTGCCCGAATATCCTGACTAAATTTTCGCCGATGCGCTCCGGTATATTTTTATTTACCTGTTCGTTGTTTATAAAATATTTGCTTTTTCCCGTTTCGGAAATAGTTCTCTTTAAAATTATATCTTCGCCCGATATGTCCTTAATGCCGCTTTCTTCAAAAATATCGGCGAAATCCGCTCCGGTTTCCCCGCCGGCCGCATCGAACGCCGCGCTGACGAAGCCTTCTTTTTCGCCGGTTCTTATAATATCCGTTCCTTTAGTCCTGCCGAACAGGAAATTTATGGATTCTATAATTATGCTTTTGCCCGCTCCGGTTTCCCCGCTTAAAACATTCAGTCCTTCGCAAAAATTTATTTCAAGATAGTCTATGGTGGCAAAATTTTTTATATATATCGTTCTTAACAATTTTACTTTTACCAGTTTAATTTCGTTCTTAATATATTCCAGTAATCGTAATCCAAAGACGTAGAAAGATAAACCTTAGAAGAGTGCTTTTTGATTATTATTTCGTCGCCGTCGTAAAGCCTTAAGCCGTCTCTTCCGTCCGCGGAAATAAAAATGTCCCTTTCCTGCGGCAGAATTTTTATTTTAAGTTCGCAGGGTTTTATAATAAGAGGCCTGTTTGAAAGGGTATGCGGGCATATAGGGGTTAAAATAAAAGCATCTATATCGGGCTGCACTATGGGTCCTCCGGCAGATAAAGAATAAGCCGTAGAACCGGTCGGCGTAGCTATTATAAGTCCGTCCGCCCTGAAGTCGTTTAACCAAACGCCGTTAACAGAAACTGTCAAATTAATCACTCTTGCGTGGATGCTTTTTTCTCTTGCTACGGTCGCTTCGTTTAACGAAACTAATTTTTCGATAGATTTGCTTTTTCTGAATACTTCAATATTCAACGCCATTCTCGGAATAAATTCTAAGGAGCCGTCAAAGAATCTTTCGACCGCCTCTTTTTTTTTCCTTTCCGGAACTTCTACGAGAAATCCTAAGGTGCCGAAATCTATTCCTATAATCGGAACTTCGAGCGGAAAAATTTTTCCGAGAGTAATTAAAAGGGTTCCGTCTCCCCCGCAAACCACGACAAGTCCTACGCCTTTAGTATCGGAATGCGTAATGCCCATACTGGGCCTGACTATTCCTTCTATACCGTTCCGCTTAAACAGCCGGCATACGTAGTTTGCGGATTTCAACGCTTCTTCGGCGCCTTTTTTATAAGAAACCAGAACCCTTTTAATATTTTTATTGAAATCCGATGAAAGCATTAAATCGCCTTAGCGCTAATGAAGGGCTTTTGTTTCATTTAATAATCCGCCCTCTTTTATTATTTTAACCTGCCTGTCGGTCAAATTATATTTGAACTTATATTCCGAATTTCCTTTAGTTTTGTTTATAAAAGTTATCGGTTTGCGTTCGTCTAATTCCTTTAAAATATTCGGAGCGTTAAGCTCGTCTCCCTGCTCTATTTTATCATAATCGGAAGGGTTTTCGAAAGTCAGCGGCAATATTCCGAAATTGATAAGATTCGCGAAATGGATTCTCGCGAAGGATTTAGCTATTACGGCTTTGACTCCGAGATACATAGGCGCAAGCGCGGCATGCTCCCTGCTCGAACCTTGTCCGTAGTTTTCTCCGCCTATTACGAAACCGCCCTTTTCCTTTAAAGCTCTTTCGGAGAAAGAAGGGTCGACGGATTCAAAAACATATTTGGATATTGCCGGTATATTGGAGCGAAGCGGTAGAATTTTGGAACCCGCCGGCATTATGTGGTCGGTAGTTATATTGTCGCCTACTTTAAGGAGAACCTTCCCGCCCATCGATTCGGAAAGTTTTTGCTGTACCGGAAGCGGCTTAATATTAGGTCCTCTGTAAACTTGCACCTCTTCCGGTTTAGTCGAAGGCGAAAGTATCATGGAATCGTCTATATCGAATTTCTCCGGCATCTTAATTTCCGGAGCCTTTCCGAGAGTTCTCGGGTCGGTTATGTATCCGGTAAGAGCAGAA
>JAKAQA010000161.1 GCA_021811805.1 bacterium
TAGGCCTGTTTAGTGTTTAAAACTAAATTAGTAAGAATGGGGCTTGAAGCTCTTATATCTATAGAAAGTGGAAAAAAACTTGCCAAATTGGGTAAAACGGAAAAGAGCTTAAAAAATATACCGCGCAGAAGAAATATTTAAAACGATATGATTCTTGTAGATACTTCCGTATGGGTGCTGCATTTGCGCGAAGGCAGCGACAAACTTATTTCCATGCTTAATAAAGGGAAAGTACTATGCCATCCTTTTATTATAGGAGAAATCGCATGCGGAAATCTCAATAATAGAACCGTGATTATAAACCTGCTTAAATCGCTTCCTTCCGTTGAGGTTGCAGGTAATAATGAAATATTGCAATTTATAGAATATAAAGAACTTATGGGAAAAGGACTCGGATATATAGATATTCATCTTCTCGCTTCCGCTATGCTTTCCGATGTGCAATTATGGACGCTCGATAAAAGATTGAATAATATTGCCGAAAAAATTTTGCCTTAAGCGAAAATGGACGGATTTATTTGACTTCAGTGCCGTTCAAGGATACCGGCAAAAATTTTACGTGCCGCGGCTATTTCGAAAAATGCGGCTTTAAAAAGAACGAATCAGGTGTTCTAATAATTTTAAACAACGAAAACGCCAAGCTCCCCGATTACCCTGAATGGCTCAATCTCGGGAATGTCGAAATATGATGAAAATGCCGGTTTTTAGGTTTATAATGTAAATATGTACGACGGCAGACATATAATAATTACGGCGATACTTCTGCTTTCTATAGCTTCGGCGGGCGGAATTTTAACGAGATATCTTAAGATTCCTTATGCCTCGATGCTTGTCATCATAGGGCTTTTTGTCGGAATTTTCCGCATATTTCCGAGTTTAAACATCACCCCGTATCTTATATATTACGTTTTTCTGCCTGTTATTATATTCGAAGGGGCGGTCGGCATTAAGATGCGCCCTTTGATATCGAATATTCTTCCGATAGGCGCGCTGTCCCTTTTCGGAACGATAATCTCCGCAATTTTTACCGGCGCAGTTTTTCATTTCGTCCTGAATTTTCCGTTAAAACAGTCTTTAATTTTCGGCGCCATAATAACCCCTACCGACCCTATATCTATACTTGCCCTGTTAAAAAACAGGATAACGAAAAGAAGCGGCGTTCCGCCAAAGACCGAGAAAAACGGTCCGGGAAATAAAGCCGAAAATGCGGACGGAAAAGAAGATATCGAAACGCTGCTGACCGGCGAAAGCCTTTTTAACGACGGAATAAGCCTCGTCCTTTTCGAGGTTTTTTTAGGCTTGAATCTTCACGGGGAGGCGTTAAACCCCATATATAATATGTTTTATTATGTCCTCGGCATAATAAAGGTTTCCGCGGTTCAATTTTTATACGAATCCATAGGCGGTTCAATACTCGGCATCGTCCTCGGATATTCGGTATCGCTCGTATTGTCTCTTGCAACGGATTTTTTGACGGAAATAATGATTTCGCTTCTTCTGGCTTACGCGTCATTGATAGCGGCTTATTACCTTCATATGTCTTTTATCATGGCTATTATATTCAGCGGCATAGTGCTTGCAAACTACGGATTTAAAAAGAAAGTTTCGGAGCGGACGCTGGAAGTTTTTCCCGTGGTAATCGAATATTTAACTTTTATAGTAAATTCTATTTTATTTTTAATAATAGGAATAGAGATAAATCTGTTTAAAATTTTAGACATATGGGTTATATCGTTATTTATCGTCGCACTTTCCATTTTTTCGCGCTTTATAGGAGTATATCTTATTTCGCCTATCGTTAATATTGTAAAAAACAGGTTTAAAATATTTTCGGACGGCCTGACCTTAAATAAACAATATAAAAGATTCCTCGTATTCGGGGGCTTAAAAGGCGCTTTGCCGATAGCCATGGCTTTATCCCTGCCTTTATCCCTGCCTTTGAGGAACGAAATAATTACCTACGTTTTCATAACCGTTTTGTTTTCTTTAACTATTCAGGCGATATCCTTTGACTTTTTCGTCAAAAAAGGCTATAAAAATAGTATATAAAAGGAGCGATATGAAAATCAGGGTAGATTTAAACTTGACCGCCAAAGATAACGGTTACGATATATTAATAGATTCGGGAATCGTAAGCGGGGGCTATAATAAAGAAACGGCCGCCGTTTTAAGCTCCTCCGGCTTAAATTTAAAGGGCAGGGCTTTAGTTATAACTTGTAAAACCGTAAACGGTTTATACGGAAACGCGGTTTCTTCGTTCCTTAAAAACTACGGGGCGGACGATTTTGCCGTTATGGTTCTTCCCGACGGAGAAGCTACGAAAAGCCTTGGATACCTTTCCGATATTCACGACAGGCTTGTAGAAAACAGGTTTGAAAGGTCGGATTTTATTATCGCTTTCGGCGGAGGGGTTATAGGCGATATTGCGGGATTTGCGGCGGCGACGTATCTGCGGGGCATAAACTTTATACAGGTGCCCACTACCCTTCTTGCCGACGTAGATTCGAGCGTCGGGGGCAAAACGGGCATAGACCATCCGAAAGGCAAAAATCTTATAGGCGCTTTTTACCAGCCTAAAGCAGTCTTGATAGACGTCGATTTGCTTAAAACTTTGGATAAAAGGGAACTGATAAACGGATTTGCCGAAGTTATTAAATACGGAGCCGTGCTC
>JAKAQA010000162.1 GCA_021811805.1 bacterium
CAGCGGCTTATACGGGAAGCCCACCGTTATTAATAACGTATTGACGTTTGCTTATGCCGTTTATATTCTTAGCGATAATTCTAATTTAGAATACTTTCTATCTTTAGGTACGGAAAATTCTAAAGGTGCTATGCCTTTTCAGGTTTCCGGAGCGGTTAAAAATCCCGGAATTTTTGAATTGCCCTTCGGAATTACCCTGAAAGAACTTTTAAAGCTTGCAGAAGCGGACGAAAATGCCGAAACGGTCCAGATAGGCGGACCGCTCGGCGCTTATTTCCCGTTAAGCGCCGAGTTTCTAGATTTAAATCTTTCCTATGAAGGCGTGTCGGAAAAAGGAGGACTGCTGGGCCACGGAGGCATCGTAGTTTTCGGCGGAGGGACTGATATGAAATACAGGCTTTTGAGCTCTTTAGATTTTTTTATAGAGGAATCCTGCGGCAAATGCGCCCCATGCAGAATAGGAACGGTGAGGCTCAAAGAGCTGTTCGAAAGGATTTTGAAAAAACAGAATATCGAAGAAAATTTAAAAATAATAGACGAGATTCTTGAATCCATGAAATATTTATCCTTATGCGGTTTTGGAGCAGGCGTTTATATGCCGGTAAGAAGCCTCTTGGCTTATTATAAAAATGAAATTATAGAAGCCTGAAAAAACTATTTATTAAAATTAAATATGAACGGCGAAAAAGAAAACGATTCCGAAAAAATAACGATAGAAATCGACGGCAATATCGTTAACGTCGATAAAGGAGTTACTGTATTGCAGGCGGCCCGGCAAAACGGCATTTATATTCCGGCGCTTTGCGATTACAAGGATTTGATCCCTTACGGCTCTTGCAGGCTTTGCGGCGTTATAGCCGAAGGAAGGAAGGGATATTTGCCGTCGTGTTCCTTATATGCCGAAAGCGGCATGAAAATAAAAACCGTTTCGGATGAACTTTTTTCTTTGAAAAAAACCTTAATGGAGCTATATCTTTCCGACCATCCGAACGACTGCCTTACCTGCTCAAAAAACGGGATATGCGAACTTCAGTCCGCGGCTTCTTATTTCGGTTTAAGCGGCATAAGGTTCAGGGGAAAAAGCCATTTAAATCTGCCGGTCGACGATTCCAATCCGTATTTTTTATTCGACCCGAAAAGATGCATAGTCTGCGCAAGGTGCGTCAGGGCCTGCGCAGAAATTCAGGGTAATTTTGCCCTTACGGTTGCGGGAAGAGGTTTTAATTCCGTAATAAAAGCAGGCTGGAGCAAAGAAAACAGCTTTTTCAACTCCGAATGCGTTTCCTGCGGTGCCTGCGTAAAAGCCTGTCCTACCGGGGCGCTTATAGAAAAAGGCGTTGCGGATTACGGCAAACCTTTTAAGACGACGAGAACGACCTGCGGTTACTGCGGAGTAGGATGTTCTTTTAACGTGGAAACAAAAGGAGACAACATTATAAGGGCCGTTCCCGTTGACGAAAGCCTGTCTAATTACGGACGCTCCTGTATTAAAGGCAGATTTTCGTTCGGATATGCTAAAAGCGGCGAGAGGCTTAAACATCCGCTTATAAGGGAAAATCCGGATTTGCCTTTCAGGCAGGTTTCATGGGAGGAAGCTTTCAGTTTTATTGCGGATAGATTTAAAAAAATTCAAAAAGACTACGGAATTAATGCGCTCGGCGCAATAAGTTCTTCAAGGTGCACGAACGAAGAAAATTATTTAATGCAGAAATTAGTAAGAGCCGTTTTTCGCAACAATAACATAGATACTTGCGCAAGAGTATGTCATCAACCCACGGGTTACGGCCTTGGGGTTGCGTTCGGCGCCGGAGCCGGAACGCAGGATTTAAGTTCGCTGTTTAAATCCGATGTAATAATGGTTATAGGTTCAAATCCTACCGAAGCTCATCCGGTAGTAGGTTCTTTTATTAGAAAAGCGGCTCGTAACGGGGCAGGGCTTATAGTAATAGACCCCAGAAAAACCGAGGTTGCAAAGTCGCCCCATATAGCCGCGCGTTATCACTTAAGGCCGCTTCCCGGCACTAACGTTATACTGCTTAATGCAATGGCGCATTATATTTTAAAAGAAAATTTAATTAAAAAAGATTTTATAGAAACGAGATGCGATGAAGAATCTTTCAGGTTATGGGCGGATTTTATACTGAATGAATCGAACTCGCCGAATACGGCGTCGAAAATAAGCGGCGTTTCGGAGGAAGATATAGAAGGCGCCGCCCGCCTGTATGCCGAAGCGGACAATGCTTCGATATTTTACGGTCTGGGCGTAACCGAACATTTGCAGGGTTCTACGGGCGTTCTTGCAATAGCGAATTTGGCTATGTCTTCGGGAAATATCGGCAGAAAAGGCGTCGGCGTCAGTCCGCTCAGGGGGCAGAACAACGTTCAGGGTGCGGCGGATATGGGTGCGGAACCTTCTTCACTGCCCGGCTACAGGCATATTTCCGATGAAAAGTCGAGGGCGGTATTTGAAAAAATATGGAGCGTAAAATTAGACGAAATGCCGGGCATGAGGCTTCCGGATATGTTAAGGGGAGGATTAGACGGCAGATTTAAAGGCATATATATTATGGGGGAAGATATAGTCCAAACAGACCCGGACTCTAACAGAATAATAGAATCTTTAAAAAATATGGAAACGGTAGTCGTCCACGATTTATTTAAAACGTCAAC
>JAKAQA010000163.1 GCA_021811805.1 bacterium
AAAGGAGATATTGAAATAATAAAAATCTTATGAAAAAGAAACCCTTAAAAGAAAAAGCCGCAGAGTCTATTTTATCCAAGACGTCGTCGTTTTTTAACTCGTCGGATTCATACGAAAAATCAGATTTAGTGCTCATAGGTATTCCTATGGACTATACGGCAAGCAATATCCCCGGTTCGAGGTTTGCTCCTAAAAGAATAAGGGAGCTGTCTTATACCCTCGAAAGCTACAGCCCTTTTTTCGACGATTATATCGACGAAAAGTTTTACGATATCGGCGATATAGTTATGCCCTGGGGAAATACCGGCAAAAGCATCAAATTTATAGACGAAACGGCTAAAAATATTTTAGACGGAGGCAAAAGGCTCGTCAGCATAGGCGGCGACCATTTAATTACGTATCCGATAGTAAAGCGGTATGTTTCAAAATATAAAGACCTGGTCGTTTTGCAGTTCGACGCCCATACGGATTTAAGGGAAGAGTGGAATGACGAAAAATATTCCCATGCCACGGTTTTAAAACTCGTCCACGATATTATAAAAAAAGGAAATTTGTATCAGTTCGGCATACGCTCCGGCTCCAAAGAAGAGTTCGATTTTGCAAAAAAGCACTGCCATATATATAAAAACGACGTTTACGAGCCGCTGAAAAAGGTAATAGGCTCGCTTGCAGGCAAAGACGTATATCTTACAGTAGATATAGACGTCCTCGACCCGGCTTTTGCTCCGGGAACGGGATATATAGAGGCCGGAGGAATATCTTCCAAAGAGCTTTTCGATGCCGTATCTTTGCTCTTGTCGGAAGCTAACGTGGTAGGCGCCGACGTGGTGGAGGTGTGTCCGCCGACGGATAATTCGGACAGAACGTCCGCGATTGCGGCAAAACTTATAAGGGAAATAATCATAGGAATGGGAAAGAACGGCAAAAGAAAAAAGACGAGTAAAAATAAAATATAATTATTTGAAAAACGGAGGTAATAACAGTGTTTGAAACACCCGATATATATACTTTGGCGTCGGGGACGTCGGAGGGAACTTCAAAATTGGGGGCATTCGATAATGCCATTTTAAAAGCGGGAGTAGGCAATACTAACTTAATAAAGCTAAGTTCTATACTGCCGCCGAGAACGGTTTTTAAGGAAAAAATAGTTTATCCGCGTGGAGTGCTTGTCCCTATCGCATACGGCGCTATAACGAGCGACAAAAAAGGCGAAGTTATAGCGGCGGCGGTCGCCATAGCCGTATCCGTCGAAGAAGGGTTCGGCGTTATAATGGAATTTTCCGGCGCAACTTCGGGGAAGACTGCCGAAGAGACCGTCAGGAGAATGGCGGAAGATGCAATGAAGCACAGGAATATCGCGATTAAAGAAATAAAATCGAAAAGCTCGGAGCATACGGTAGAAAATTTCGGCTGCGCTTTTGCCGCTGTTCCAATGTGGTATTCCAAGCTGTCGTAAGAACCTGCGTATAAGCGAAAAGGGGAAATATTTTGCAATATTCCGTTAACATAAGATTTAATAAAATAACAGGGGAGAAGGGCGCAGGTAGTTTCGTGCTTTTAAGCGGCGCCGCCTGCGTCCGGTAATCGGTTTGAATAAAACCTTCGCAGTATCGACATCTTTAGGCTTAATATTTGTCATAGTTCTGGTTTTTATAGTAGGTCCGAAAAACATACTGCAGATGATAGGACATCTGAGTTTTTTGGATTTCGTAGCTTTATTCTTTCTGTCTTACCTTGCGCTTTTTTTCTCGGCGCTTTCTTTCGACAACGCTTTAAACGTATATGACGCCAAAATAGGGTTAAAGCACGTTACCAATATTAAATTAATCGGATACAGCGCAAATTATATCGCTCCGTCCGGCATATTTGCCGGTTTTATCGGGGGCGACGCCATAATGGCCCTGATTCTTAAAAAAAGAAGCGGGCTTGAATTCAAAAGAGGGTTTTCGGCCGGCCTTGCCGCAAAGGTAATAGAGTTCGCCATGTTTTTGCTCTTTATTTATCTGGGTCTTATACTGGGATTCAGATTTTTTTATCTTCCGACCGAAATTTGGTATTTACTGCTCATAGCGGCGATATTCGTAGGGGCTGTGACCCTCGTTTTTTTGATTAATCCGATTATAGACAACAGGTTTTTTACTAAAATTTTAAGATATTTAACGAGATTTAAAATACTTAACAAATTAATTTTTAAAATCCTGAAGCACATAAACAACTTTGAAAAAGAGCTTCATCTGTTTTACGTTAAAGGCAAGAAGTATCTTTTCTTAAGTTTGTTTTTAAGCCTGATAGAAACTGCCGTTCTGGTATTTCAGATATGGCTTTTAGTTCATTATCTCGGAATAAATATGGGGTTTTCCAAAACTCTTCTGGTATTTTCGGTGTCTATGCTTGTTTTTGCTCTTCCGCTTGCGCCCGGTTCGGCGGGAACTTACGAACTTTCGCAGGTAGGACTTTTCGACGTGCTGGGGCTTGGTTCCGACGTAGGACTTGCTTTCAGCTTAATTATGAGGGCTATAAATCTGCTCATGGTTGCAATCTCGTTTTTCATGATTCCTCATTACGGATTTAATTTTTTCAAAAAACCGGAAGAGGAGGAAATATGAAAATAATATATTCCCTGTGCAGTTGGGGGCTGGGACATGCGACGAGGGG
>JAKAQA010000164.1 GCA_021811805.1 bacterium
CGGGCAGTCAGAATACGGAACCTAAACAAATTAACCTTGAAAGATTTAATTTCGAGGAACTAAAGCTTAATAAATCGTTCGTCATAGCCCTTTGCAAGATTTACTCGGAAGATAACGTCGTAAAGGCATTAGAAAAAATGCAATATATCAAAAAAAAACAAGAAATAAAGAATCCGGCGGGATTTCTCAAAGCCATGCTCGCAGACGGGACATACGAGGATGCGGCAGAAATAAAAGACAGGCACGAGCTCAGGAAAAGCGAACTGGTAGAAAAACGAAAAAGCAAAGAAATAGAAAATACCTTAGACGAGCTGACGGAAGAAATTTACGCGAATATGGATCCGGCGGAGAGAAATAAAAAAATATGCGAGCTCGGAAAAGAATTCTCCGGTCCGGAGGAATTAAAAGAAGGCCTTGCGGCGTTAAGACTTAAGGCTCAAATCAGGGAAAGCATAGCGGTTAAGGGAAAATAACTAACGATAATAAGGATTAAAAAATGGACGAATCAACGATTGACAGATTAGTCGAAAGAATCGATAAGCTAACTGGCTTCATGGAGAGGAGAGAGGTTGAGACCTTAAGTCCGTATTTGACGACCCAAGAAGCCGCCGACTACCTAAAAGTTAGCAAAAGGACAATCGAGCGCATGATAAAGAGTAATCAGATTAAATACTATCCTATCAACCAGGAAAAAAACCGAAGCAAATACCTTATAAAGAAAAAAGACCTCGATGCTTATCTTGAACATTTTGCTAAAGAGCCAAAATACGAAATATTTCAGCGGGCGGTAAACGGCGGGAGGGGAAGGAGGTGATTATACTGACGAAAGAAGAAAAAGAGGAGATTAAAAGACAGATTAGAGACCTTATCGAAGCTTACAAAGTAACACTTTTTTTAACTAAGGCCTTTCCTGAAAACGGGCGTTTTAGGTCAGCGCTGCAAAAAGAAAAGTATGCCATTAAGAGCCTTAGGTTTAAATTAACGTAAATTTAAAAGTATCTTGGGGGTACTGTTATGGAAAACAAAATTTTTTTAAAGATTAACAAGGAGGAAATTCTTTTCTCCTGCGAGGGTTACAGCGAGGAGTTTATTAATTCAATAAGCGAAGCTATAAATCAAGCGCGTCGTCAAGGATTAGAAAATCGAAGACAGGCAGAACTGGAACGCCGCGTTCCAGAAAAAACAGATGCAGAAAATAGTAACGAGGCTGCAGCTCCAAAATTAGGGCATAATTCTTCGAGAAAAGACGACACGCAACAGCATATGCATATAGCCGCCGGACTTAGCGATAACGATAAGAGTAAGATGAAAAAGAAAAATAAAGCTTTTATCTTAAGAGAAGACGAAGAAAAAATTATCGGCGATATGCGCGCCGGAATGAAATTTAAGGATGCCGTTCAAAAATACGGCATTACGAGCATAGCGTTCGCCAGATATGCAAGAATATTAAAAAATAGAGACGGTAATAAATTAGGCGATGCTTCAGGAAGGGAAGGAAAAGAAACAGGCGGCATTAGTTCAAGCCCGTCCGGCAAGACGCTTGTGCCGGTAGATATTAATTCTGGATTCGCAGAGACCGATAAAGGTGTTTTACTGTCCAAAAACCCTGCTATAGCCCAGTGGCAGCTCCAGCAGATGGCGAAGGGAAATTAAACCGCCATTGGGCCGAAAAATTAATAAATAAGCTCGGCGGGGGCATTAAGAGAATTAATTTAGAGCTTGAACATGGGTCCGGTTTTTCGAGGGAAACCAATTTAAGGCTTAAAGAATTATATGAGAGCAAGATAATTGAACTTAAAAAATTTATAGAGGGGAATTAATGAAAAAAGTGGTTTTTATTTCCGTTCCGTATTCGGCCGACACAGAAAGGGGAGTGGAGCTTTCAAAATTGGGCGGGAAATACGTCCGCCAGGTCGGCAAAGTTCCGTTTAGCCCCGTATTGAATTTTAGGTATTTTTACGACAACGGGAACGAATACGAGGCTGTCCTGCAAGACTGCCTTACGGTACTCAAAAGGTGCGACGAAGCTTTGTTTATTGAGACGGAAAGTGGCTTATCAAAAGGGCAGTCTATGGAATATGCGGCGGCGGTAAGTATTATGCCGTGTGAAACAGTAACTTATGAGATACTGACTGCCCTGGTAGATATAAAATCGAAACAGGTCTGCAGCTGCAGGCATTCCTGTAACACCTAATAAAGATTATTAAGCGGGGGATTTTTATGAATTGTTTAGCGTCTGGGGGTTGTTCGACGGATGTAAGTTTAGGAGAAACTATAGCTATGCAGCTCTCGTTAAAAGGTATTTATGAGGACAATGGTTACGCAATATCGGTCGTAAAGATAGGCGAATATGAAGTATTTGCGATAAAGCGGATAACCGCCCCCGTGGGTTCCATATTTAACGATTTATCCGAAGCAGTTAATGAATTTATCAAATTAACCAGTTAAAAGAAGGAGGGTTTTGTTATGAAAGGGTCGCCGTCGGTCATAGGTTTTACGGATGCGTTCCAATTAAAGTCGCATAGGTTTATTTATGGGCAGAGTAATAAAAGCATATCGCCTTTTAAAGATGAGGCGTTGAAAATTAGCGTAAAAGAAAGATTTATGGATTTTATAGACGAACATACGAATTCCCACGGCGTTTTTATTTG
>JAKAQA010000033.1 GCA_021811805.1 bacterium
ATAAATATTTCGGCAAAAAAATAAAAAGATTCGAAAACGGCGCAGTCGTATTCGAAGACGATTCAAGGCTTGAAAGCGACCTTATTATTTTTGTTCCCGCCGGAAGCGCCCACGGGATATTTGCCGGCTCGGAACTGCCGCTCACGGAAGCCGGATTCATAAAAACCGACGATTATTTAAGAGTAGAGGGCTTAGAAAATATTTACGCGATAGGCGATTCGGCCAGCCTCGACGGGCCTCCTTTCAGGGGAAAGCAGGGGCACGTCGCCGAGATGATGGCTGGTATCGCGGCTTATAATATAAACGAAAAAGAAGCCGGAACGAATAATTATAAAGGCTACAAAGAGCATGTGCATATCTTGTGCGTAATGGACAACGGCAAGGGCGCCGTTTATATCAAAAGGGATACGAAGAAGGAAACTGTAATTGCGCTGCCGGTCGTCGGCCACTGGCTTAAAAGATTCTGGGGATGGTATTATAAAAATTCAAAATTAAACAGGTTCCCTAGAATACCCGGATTTTAATCAAAATCGGGCAAAAAATATCGTAAAAGCCTTCTATCCGTCAATTTTATGAAACTAAAAACTTACGATTTATTTCCCGCATTTTTTTCCTTTATTATCGACAACAAATTTAGAAGTTTGATAGAAAATATGGAAAGAAACGTCGAGATTATGGGAGTCAAAAGCGGAATGAAAGTTCTTGAGGCAGGATGCGGAAGCGGATTCGTTACCTCCTCCCTCTCGAAAGCCGTCGGAAAAGAAGGATTCGTAATCTCGGTAGATATTCAGAAAAAGATGATAGAAAAAGCTAAAAGAAAAAGAGGATATCTGCAAAACGTCGATTTCAGGGCATCCAGCATATCCGATTTAAGTTCGATAGAAGACGGCCGCATAGATTTAGCATTTTTATATTATTCGTTTCACGAGATTGGCAAAAAAGAAGAAGCGGTCGCCGAACTGCGAAGGGTATTGAAACAAGGCGGCATATTATCCATTAAAGAGCCGAGATTCGAAGTCTTCGGCAAAGACAGGGAATCGTATAAAAAGTTTATAACCGCGCAAGGTTTTGAGTATGCCGAAAGCCCCAGAAATTGCGATTTATTGGGATGCTATCTTAAATTCGTAAAGCGTTAAAGCCTGCGGCCGCAGGCTTAAACAAGCCCCGTTTTTTTTACTTTTTCGAGATACATTAAGGCGCCGGTATTCATTTCAAGAATATCGGAAATAGAGGCGTAAGGGTTTATTTTTTTAAGAAGCGCATCAGCCGAATTATAATCGGCCGCGTTATACACATCCATAAATCCGGCTAATTCTCCCAATTTTCCTTTATGTTCGACTAACGCTTCATAAATGACGGGGTCGATAGTTATTTTATCGAATAACGCTTTAATGGATATCCCAAGGGCGACGTTGACTAAAGAAAGCATTCCCGCCAAAAATGCTTTGTCGGCAAGACCTTTGTTTATATATTTTTTGCATATATCTTCCATCATCCTGCTTTTTATCAAGGCGCTTTCCAATAGCGGGTCGGACCTGAAATCGCTTTTTTTGGAAGCGAGAACTATGGTGAGTATCCATCTGGCAACGTTATCGTATCCCAAAAGCGCTATAGCCTGTTTTACGGAAGATATTTTCGCCATAAATTCGTAAGCTACCGAATTTATAAGCGTAAGCAGGCGATATATAAGGTCGGGAGCCAGTTTAAAAAGCGATTCTATTTCTTCTATATCCGCATTGGACTGGAAGGAATTAAATATATTAAGCAGTATTACATAGTCGGAGTCTAAAGTAACTGGGGAAATTATTGAAGGCTTTTGAAAAAAATAGCCCTGAAACAAATCGAAACCGAGGCTTTTGTAAAACCGGAAGTCTTCGTCTGTTTCGACTTTGGAAGATATTAATTTGGCTCCGTAGCCTTTCAGGAGCATAAACATTTCCTTTATTTCGGTCTTTGGATATTGCTTGGAATCGAGCTTTACATAATCTGCCGTTTCCAGAAGCGGTTCCCATGCTTCGTCGTATGCAAAATTATTTAAAGAAATTCTAAATCCTTTGTTTTTAAATTCTTTGACGATAGAAATGGCATTATCTTCTATTGTGCTCGTTTCAAGTATTTCAAGCACGATTTTGTCTTTCGGCAAAAGTTCCGTCATGCTTCTTTTTAAAATGTCGGGAATTACGTTTATAAATACCTGTTTATCGCCCATAATGGTTTTAAGCCCAGTATCGTAAATATTTTCCAGCATGTTTGCGGTAGCGCTTAAATTATCCGATACCGATACGCCGGAGGTGTTTTCTTCGGCAACGCTCCTGAAAAGTATTTCGTATCCGAATATTTTTTTGTCGGCGGTTATAATAGGCTGTCTGCCTATAAAAATAGTTTTATTCATATTCTTCTCCGCTGTATATTATTTTAAACTGCGACAATTTAAAACCCAACCTTTTATATTTTTATATAACACCGTTAATTTTAAGTCAATTAAAATCTTTATTAAATGGATATAAAAATATTATAATAGTTTATCTTAATTCGTAATAAAGTTCCCGTTAAACAAATAACAATAATTAATTATTATATGGATAGATAGGATATATAGACAGGAGGCGGAATAATAATGGAAACAACTAAATTGTTCTTTGAGTGCGAAAATTGCGGACAGCCTTTCGATATCGAAATAAACTGCGGATATTTTAAACACTTAAGTAAGGGCGGGCGCGAAGCAGAGGGGAATGCGGAGGCGGTGCAGGAATATATATATGAATTCAAAAGCGAATTCCATTGCTGCGGCAAAAACATAGAGATAAAGATAAGCGTTCTGCAGTATCCGTCGGGGGCTTATAAAAGGCACGACGTATATTATAGGGGGCTTAGAAATTTAAGAACCGGCGATAATTTTAATAAAATCATAAATGACGTATGTGCCGAAAATATATTAAAATAACCTAAAAAAGCGGAGGGGCAATAAAATGGATAATGATTTATCTAAAGAAAAAAATGAATTAGAAAAAGAAAAAGATGATTTAGAAAAGCGGGTCGCAGAAATTATCGGCAAGAAAGGAAATGATTTTTTTAATAAATTCAAAAAGGAAATAGAACTTGAAATAGAACTTTCAATTAAGAAATTTGCTTACGAAAAAATAGAAAAAAAGGAAAAGGAAAGCGATATCGACAATATAAAAACTGATATTTTATCGTTAAGGGTATTATTGAAATACGCGAATATAAATGACTGAATGGCTGACATGTTTCGGTTTTATACAAAAATATTGGTTAAACAAACATATTTATAAACTTTTATGCAAATCTCCTGCCAAGAAGAATTCTGCCGTAAGCGCTTATTCATTGCGGTTTTTACTGGTAGGCATGGGCGGTCTAGAACCGCAGGACCATACCGTGTCAATTTTTATTGTATTAAATTATAAATTCAGTAATAACAAGCTGTGGCAGACAGACGCTTACTTTTCGGATTTCCATATTTTATCTTAAATTATCCTATTTTATAGCATTTTTTTAGAAAAATCTTTACCAAAATTCTACCGCAAATTTAAAAGACGCAATATAATATTTTCTTAATTCACCGTTAGAAATTTTCTAATTTAATTTTAAATATTTTTTTATATTTTGCGTTTTTGATCGACACGCTGAAGGAATCTATTACTGTCATTGAAGTTTACTGCGGCAAGGACATTATCGAAAAAAGCTTCGGCAATCTGAAAGAAAGGCTTAACTTCAGAAGAACCCTCGTCTCTTCCGAAGTTAAGCCTTGAAGGGGTAAAATGTTTGTGGAGTTCGTCGTATTAATATATTTTTCCTATATGCCGACTTAAATATTAACCATTATATATAAAATATTCAGGAGGCTTTTTGTTATTTAATTTCCGGATTAAAGTTGTCCTTCGGCGTATTATTTCTCTATTCCGATTCTTGAAGGAATATTTTTGTTATAATAATGTTTTATTTCTTTCATTTCCGTAACTAAATCGGCAAGAGCGAGTATTTCTTGGGGAGCATTTCTGCCCGTCAGTATTAATTCTAAACCCCGCCGTTTATTTTTTATCAATTTAATAATTTCTTCGTTTTTAATTATGCCTAAATTTATCGCTACGTTAATTTCATCCAGTACTAATATTCCGATTCCCGTATCGTTTTCTCCGTATGCGGCATCTTCGGCGACAGCCAGTCCTTTCCTGTTGGAATCTATATCTTTTTCCGATAGTTTATCCTTGTTTATAAAAAA
The DNA here is from genome assembly GCA_021811805.1 of bacterium. Classification (GTDB taxonomy): domain Bacteria; phylum SZUA-79; class SZUA-79; order Acidulodesulfobacterales; family Acidulodesulfobacteraceae; genus Acidulodesulfobacterium_A. The sequence goes on from JAKAQA010000033.1 coordinate 4,241, forward strand.
TGGCCTTCCCGCCTGATAAATTTTAATAAGCGGAACGCAGTTTTCTATCGCTTTGACCTCGCCGGAATAAGAACCTCCCTTTAGAAACTGGATTATTAAAGATTTTATATTATGTCCGCTTGCTCTCAGCGCCTGTCCGAGGGCTGCGGTTGTTTTCCCTTTTCCGTTTCCGGTATAGACCTGAACAAGGCCGGTTTCCAAAGATTTACCCGAAGAAATATCTTTAAACCAGTTATTATGGACGGATAGATTTTTATTATTCATGAAATATAACAACCTGTCTGCATATGGTTTTTATTGCGGCGTTAAACAATTTTTTTGCCGCGGCGTAGTCGCGCGGCTTTATTTTATAACCGTTTACGGAAAAATACAAACGGAAAATTACGGTATCGTTTTTTACGGAATAGCTTGAGGCGAAAGAACCGGCCGCATTTTTAATATTTACGATTTTAGGAATAAAAACTATTTTGTAATTTTTAGGGAAACTCAGATAAACGGCAGTTTTTTCCGAAAAATTATATCCGAATTTCAAAGAGTACTTTCTTTTATTCATAGCCGTTATTTTTGTCAGCTCCGTTCTTGTTCTCAAGGGGAATCTGACCATAATTATATTGCCGTTTTTACCGGAATAATTTTTTGCGGCGAACGAAAAATTTTCTATGTAGGGCTTAGTAAGGCTGTTTCCATTTTTAAAAGAATAGCCTGTAAGTTTTGCATTTGGAACTATAGACATAACGTCTTTTAAGATGCCCTCCTTTTTTTTCCTTTCAGGCGTGGACGAATAGAGATATCTTTTATACATATCGTATGCCCCGGAGTATATTATGAAAGACTTAACGTTCAGCCCGCCTCCGCGGGAAACGGCGGCGTACTCTTTTACCGATACGCTGTTTTTTGCGGGAGAAAATATGGGAGTTTTTGCGATTACTCCCTTGCCGTTAGCGATTATCAATACGTTTCTGCCCTGGTCCATAGGGGGAAGGTCGCCGAAAGTCGTAACGTTAGAAGTGGTATCGGCAAACATAAATTTTCCGGATTTTAACTCTATTGCCGTTATTTCGTGGTCGAAAACGAAAGGCGTGGGAATATTCGGATTCATATCCGGAATTTCGGTCGTGGGTATAAGGACCGGATAGGCGTTTACGCCTATCTGTTTTAACATCGACGAAAAAAGCGTCGCGTGGTCTTTACAGTCGCCGAACCTGTTTTTAAAAATAGAATTTACGTTACTCGGCTTATATCCGTCTATTCCGAATTCGTATCCGACGTATCTTATCTTTTTTGCGACAAAATTATATATCCCTTTTATTTTTTCTAATTTTGTTTTTTTTGAAGCGGTAATTTTTTTTATGTATTCATAGAGTTTTTTGCCCGGTTTTATTCTGTCTTTTGTGAGATGCGCATACCACGAAGCCACCATTTTCCATGATTTTACTGAAGAAATAGTAATATGGGGAATGATAAAAGATTCGCCAGGCCCCATTTCTTCCGGGGTTATTTTTTTTCTGTTCCATATAGACCAGACGAGCACAGTGTCCGAACCGTCCTTAATTATTTCAGGTTTTTCTTTAAATCCGTATTCGGCGAAGCGGTAATATAAACCCTTAGGTATAGTTAATTTATAAACCGATTTTTTTAAAGGGGAGAGACCTCCGAAATAATCTTCCGTGAAAAAATTATTTTTCATATAAGGTTTTATAACGACGGTCCTGTATTTATAATTTATTATCGAGCCCTTAACTAAACCCGGAAGCTGAATCGTTTTTAATAACCGGTTGGAAAAAATAGGAGCTTCCGGATTAAACGGAGCCGTTACCGTTTTTAACAGGTTCGGATTAATATTTATAATATTTCCGTTAGGCTGTATTATTTTAATAAAATATACTTTGAGTTTCTGATTCTTTTTGGAAAAAGGAAAAGTTAAGGAAGAATATTTTTTAATGCCTTTTTTATTTATTATTTTTATTATTTCGTGTTCGGACATAATGTCTTGATAATTTTTTGTTATTGTTTCATGGGTATAATCCAACAAAATTTTTGAAGACGCGCCAGATCCGGCGGATTTTGCCGCTCCTAAGGCATAACATATATTACGGTTTGAATTTGAGGTAGTTAGAATTAATAATGCAGATAATAAAAGGAACGCGCCAAACGGCAAATAATTTTTTATTAACGGTTTTGTCATAAGTTCTCCGTAAATTTATGGACAGATAAAATAGTTTAGCGTAGATTTAATAAATATAACGGCTATGGATATAAATGGTGCCGGAAGGGGGAATCGAACCCCCACAAGAGTAATCTTACACGGCCCTGAACCGTGCGCGTCTACCAGTTCCGCCATTCCGGCTTTTTATAGTAAAATTTTATTTTTTATAGTTTATAGCTTATATAATGAAATATAATGAAAAAATATTTACTAAATGTTATTATTATATAAATTTATAACGTATCGATTTTTTATTTTATCATATTTTGAAATAATTGGCATAAAAAAGTAGATGAAAATGATAACAAAGAAAAATATCGTTTATCTGTTTTCTCAAAAGTCCGATATTCCGCTTTCTTTTACCGATATCAAACACGGATTGGAAATAACTTCCGCAAAAAATCTTTCAGCCGCCAAAAAAATTCTGGATTTAATGGTAGCAGACGGCGATTTAATATATACGAAAGGAGAAAAGTACGTCTTTCCGCAAAAATTAAATCTGCTCCACGGAACGGTAATCGTGAAAAAGCGCAATTATGCATTTGTCAGCGACGATACGGACGGAGAAAAAGATATTTTCGTGAAAGGCTCCGACATTGCCGGAGCTATTCCCATGGATAACGTTATACTTCAGCTCATACCGGACAGTTCCTATTATCTGAAGAAAAAACAGCGGTCGGTCTCGTCAAAAGATAGAAGGGGCAGGGTAATAAGGATAATAAAAAGAAATTTAAAAAATTTCAAAGCCGTAATACGGATTGAAAAAAATATTGCAATTCTTACACCTATATCTCCGGAGTTCGACGATTCATTCTATTTCGATATGCATAAGTTTAAAGATAAGGGGAAATTAAAAAACGGGGTTATAGTAAATGCCGTTTTGCCGGAAACCGAAGATTTATCTTCCCGGATGGTTAATATCGATAAGATATTAGGAGATATAGAATCGAAAGACGCCGAAGAAGAAATTGTTCTTAACAAATATAATATCTATAAATATTTTGCCGAAGAAGCCTTGAGGGAACTCGATGAATTTTCTCCCGATTTAGAAGAAAAAAATATAGAAGAAGGCAGACGCGATTTAACGGCTCTGCCTTTCGTCACAATAGACGGAGAAGACGCAAAAGATTTTGACGACGCCGTTTATTTAAAGGCATCCAAAAAAACAAATATCTCTAAACTTTACGTTGCAATAGCCGACGTCTCTTATTTCGTCAGATCCGGAAGCCGCATCGATGCCGAAGCTTTCAAAAGAGGCAATTCCACATATTTTCCGGGCAGCGTTTATCCGATGCTTCCCGCAAAACTGTCAAACGGGCTGTGCAGTCTTCTTCCGGGGAAAAAGCGTTTTGTAATGGTTTGCGAAATGGATATAGACGTTTTGTCGGGAAAAACGGAAAATAAAAAAATATACAGAGGATTAATAAAGACTTTCGGAAGGCTGACTTACAACGAGGTATATACTTATCTTACAGGGTTAGAGCCGGAAGGCGCTTCCGGCAGGCATAAAATAAACGGCGGCAAAAATGCAGAGCTTTTTGATTCGTTAAATAAAAAGCTTTTTCCCATAAAAGATATGCTTGCAAGCATGAAAAGCCTTGCAAAAACTTTAAGGGATAGAAGGGCTAAAAACGGCAGTCTGGATTTCGACCCGATTAAAAGCAAAGTGGAACTCGACGAGAACAATGAACCGGTCAGCGTTATTCCCGAGCCTAGAAATTTTGCGCATAATTTAATCGAAGATTTTATGATAACGGCAAACTGCGCCGTAGCTGAATTTATCGAATCCAAAAAAGTTCCTTCCGTTTACAGAGTCCATGAAAGGCCGGACGAAGAGAAAGTCAAAGAATTTTTTAAAATATTAAAATATTTTAAAATACCTGCCCCGAAAGGCTCTTTGGAGAATCCGTCGGATTACCGCAATATGCTGAATAAACTAAAGGAAACCCCGCTGGCATCTTTTTTAGAGCAGGCTTTTTTGAGGTCTATGAGGATTGCCGTCTATTCTCCGGTTAATATTCACCATTTTGGGCTTGCCCTGAGGTCTTATACCCATTTTACTTCTCCAATCAGAAGATATGCGGATTTATTGGTTCACAGAATACTTGCTTTTATTCTTTACGGGGATGACGGCGGCATAACAGATGAGGCGGCACGCGGAGATATTGCGGGCGATATTAAAAAAATGCCGGAATGGCTTAATGCCGAATATCTAAAGCTTGCGTCGAATGCCGTTTCAAGAAGGGAAAAGCTCTCTGCCGACGCGGAAAGGGAATATGTAGATTTTAAGAAGATGCAATTTTTGAAAAAAAATTCTCAGGCCGTTTATGAAGGGTTTATTACAAACGTTGTCAACTTCGGTTTTTTCGTAGATATTAAAGGATTTTTTATTCAGGGTTTCGTTCACGTTTCCACGATTGCGGACGATTATTACGAATACAGCGACGCTTCTAAAATACTTAAAGGAAGGCATACGAGAAAGATATTTAAAATGGGAGACGCTATAGATGTCAGCGTATATTCGATAGACCTCCTTAAGCGCGAGATAGACCTCAGATTTATTAAATTTTTGAAGGATAGATAAATTATGAAAATAGGCGACATAATAAGATTAATAAGGGCTGTAAGGCGCATCAGAAAGGTGGCCTCCATATTTGCAAAACACGGCTTTTACCAGATTATAACCAATGTGGGGCTTTCCAGAGTTTTTATATTCAAAAAATATCTTAAGGCTACCTATCCGGTTGACGATTATCAAAACGTTCCGCCGGAAATCAGGCTGAGGTACGCATTAGAAGAACTCGGACCTACCTTTATCAAGCTGGGGCAAGTATTTTCTCAGGAAATCAGGACTCTTCCCTTAAAATATATCGTCGAATTAAGGAAACTTCAAGATAATGCGCATATCGATTTTAACAAAATCGATGAGATCAGGGAAATCTTCAGAACTGAAACCGGACAGAATTTAGAAGACGTTTTCGAGTCATTCGGCGAAACCCCGGTTGCTTCGGCTTCTATAGCGCAGGTTCATAAGGCGGTTTTAAAAGACGGGACCGTCGTCGCGGTAAAAATTAAAAAGAGAAATGTAGATAAAATAATAAGAAACGATATAGACGTCTTATATTTTATCGTAAATATAGTAAAAGACGCGGTTAAAGAACTGCTTTATATCGACAACGCTGAAGATTTATTCAAAGAATTCAGCAAAAGTATTATATCCGAGCTTGATTTTATGGCGGAAGCCGGATATACGGAAAAAATAAGAAGATCCAATTTGGACAAAGATATCGTCGAAATTCCGAAAATATACTGGCAGTATTCTACGAAATCATTATTAGTCGAGGATTTTATAGAAGGCGTCAAAGTAAGCGATTTAGATGAATTATCGAGAAGAGGCTTCGATAATAAAATTATTCTTAAAATATTTCTGAACCATTTTTTTAAACAGATATTTATAATAGGATATTTTAACGCGGACCCCCATCCAGGCAATGTTTTCGTTATAGGGCAGGAAAAAATAGGAATAATCGATTTCGGTTCAATAGGAATACTAACAAGAGATTTGAGAAAAAAAATTCTGAAATATTTTATAGAGTTCTTCAATGCTAATTATGAAGAAGCGGCATCGATGTTTATAGAAATATGCATGGGCGATTTAACGGACAAGGAAGAGCAGTTTTTTAAATTCGAACTTATGGAGTTTATAGAAAGCTTTTACAATAAGCCTTTCAGGGATATTTACAGCACGGAAATCCTTCTCGAAACGCTAAAAATAGGGCAGAAAAATAAATTAGTCATACCGTCCGAACTCTCTTTATTGTTTAAAGCCCTGCTGCCGATAGAATCTATCGCAAAAATGCTTGACCCCGAATTCTCTTTTGTCGATTCGGGACTCAGGTTTTTTGATTTCGATGCCTTGACAGACAAAAAGGAGAAGGTGAAAGATATTAAAGAATCGTTAATGGATAAGTTGAAAAGCTATAAAGATTTAATAGGAGGATTTCCTAAAAGAGCCGAAAAAATACTTAAAAAGATGTCGGAAGATAATTTTTCGATCGATTTTATTCATAGAGGGTTAGAGGGATTTATAGAAGAAATGGAAAGGTCCAGCAAAAGGCTTACTAACGGACTTTTAATTGCGTCAATAGTAATCTCTTCGGGGGTTCTTATACTTATCGGAAGCGAGTTCTCCCATTTTTATATTTTAGTTATGGGGATAGCCGGCTGGGTTTTAGGACTGGTATATATATTTATTTTATTGTTTAAGTAAAAATACAATAAAAATAAGACGGAGGTGCTGAAAAAATTGGAAGTGCTGGAAATAAATCAAACCGGTGTTAATTTTAAAAATTCGGTAATTACCATAGGCAGTTTTGACGGAATACACCTTGGGCACAGAAGGCTGATGGAAATGACGAAGGACTCCGCCTCGGAGTTAAATTCGACTTCCGTCGTGCTCACATTCCATCCGCATCCTTTAAAAGTTATCCATCCCGAAACCAAAATTAATCTTATTACGACATTTGAAAAGAAGATAGAGTTAATAGGAGAAACAGGGATAGATTATCTGATTTATATAACTTTTACGACGGAGTTTGCAAATATGGAGCCGGAAGATTTTGTTAAAAACATTATAGTAAAAAAATTAAATCCGCTTAAAATTATAGTAGGACATGATTTCGGATTCGGAGCGAATAAGTCCGGCAATATAGCTTTACTGAGAAAACTTTCGGAGGAATTCGGCTTCGAGCTTGCCGTGGTAGAACCGGTAGTTATAGACAACGAGATTGTTTCCAGTACGCTTATAAGAAGATTGGTCGTTACCGGAAAAGTCTGCGCCGTCAAAAGATTTTTGGGCAGGGATTATTCCGTTCACGGACGCGTCGTTAAAGGATGCGGCAGAGGCAAACAGCTTGGATTTCCCACGGCAAACATCGTTCCGGAAGAAGAATTATTTCCTAAAGACGGCGTATATGTTACTCAGGTCAAGATAAACGGTAAAACTTTCGATTCCGTGACCAACGTCGGTTCAAATCCTACATTTAACGACATTATAAGAAGAATAGAATCCTATATATTTGATTTTGCCGAAGATATATACGATAAAGAGATAGAGGTTTTTTTCCTCGAGCGCCTCAGGGAAGAGATTAAATTCGACAATATAAAAGAGCTAGAAGATAGAATCAGGAAAGACATAGAACTTGCAAATCTTATTCTGAAAAGAAAGTATAAAAACGCAGTACCTATAAAAATTTAAAAACATGAGACGAGGTTTAAAATGTTTACAAAAGTTTTTTTACGGCAGTTATACATAAAGAAGGCAATATTTATGTTGCCGATTGTCCGGAGGTTTCTACGGTAAGTCAAGGCTATTCTATAGAAGAAACTGTTGCAAATCTCAAAGAAACAACAGAATTATATCTTGAAGAATTTCCGCACTTGGATTTTTTAGAGTCCGCCAGCGTGGAAGCCACGTCGTATTAAAAAAAGCAAACCGATAACGGCGATATAGGTTGCGTCGTTCCATTACATAAAGAAATAGCCAAAGTCACATTGCACAGTATATTTTAAAGCAAGCAAAGATTACTTGGGAAGAATTTATAAGTATACAAGTGTATCTTTACCTATTCTTTACCGCAGGATAATATAGGGAATATTTAAATCTTTAAAAACCCTTTATTTAACTGGTAGGCACGGGCGGTCTCGAACCGCCGACCCCTACCGTGTCAAGGTAGAAACTTACATCAATAACATATTAATTTTATTGATAAATTATTAAAATAAATTCGACTTTGGGACAAATTTGAGACAATCACGTCGTAAAACCCTTGTTTTTATATGTAATTATTTTTTTTGCCTATTTTATATTTATTTTTTTTAAAGTAAATAATTTTACTTTTTCGGCTATTGCGATAGCTTCTTTGGCATCTTCCAAACTTGGCTCTATAATGTCGTCATACCTTACGATAACGGCATAGTTCGTCATATCGTCTATATTTAGTTTTTCAAGCTCGATAAAATCATCGTCTATCTTTTTGCAGGACTCTAATAATTGCGATATATCGTGAGTTTTGTTAATTTCTTTATCGTTATAGACCAAATAAGCTTTTAAAAATTTTTCAACCGCC
>JAKAQA010000165.1 GCA_021811805.1 bacterium
GCCTGAACAATGCGCCTACCTCGCCCGTCAAAAAGAAAATAGGCAGAAATCCTACCGCTATAATAATAAGCGAATAAAAAAGCGGCTTGCCCATCTCTTTAGCCGAATCCACGATACAGAGTTTTCTTGCTTCTTCCTTGTTTTCCATGCCGCCGTACGGGCATTTTTCGGGCGCGCATTCTAAAATTTCCAGATGCGAATGGGAGTTTTCTATCATAACTATAGCGGAATCGGTCATTGCGCCTATTGCAAGCGCTATACCGGAGAGGGACATTATATTGGCGCTTATATGAAGTATGTACATAAGCAAAAATGCCCCGAGAATAGCAAAGGGAATCATAATGACGATAACTAAAGACGACCTTAAATGAAATAAGAATAGCATTATTACGAATATCACTATTAAGACTATCATTATAAGCGTGGTTTTAAGCGTAGAAACGGAACGGTGAATAAGCGTGCTCTGGTCGTATGTAGTTATTATTTTTGCGCCTTTCGGAAGGGAGTTTTTAAGTTCTTTGAGTTTATCCTTTACGGCGGCGATTACCTTCAGCGTGTCGGAACCCTGGTCTTTTATGACCACCCCTCCGAGCATCTGTCCTTTGCCGTTTAAGTCCGATATAGAACGGCTTGAAGCAGGCACTAATTGAACCGTTCCTATGTTTTTGACCAAAACAGGTGTGTGTGTTGCCGCCTCTCCTACGACGATATTTCGTATCTGGTTTAAATTATGAAGATAACCTTTGACGTAGATTAAATGGCTGACTCCGGACGAAGAGTTTATAACCCTTGCTCCGGTATCGGAGTTGGAAGATTTTATATTATTAATTACCCGGGATAACGACAAATTATAATACTGAAGCGCTTTCGGATTAATAGTAATCTGATACTCTTTATTCCAGCCGCCGTAAGTCGCAACCTGCGCTACCCCCGGCACGGTTTCTAAGGCGTACCTTAGAAAATACTCCTGATAGGAATATAAATCGGCTAAACTCTGGTTATGCGCTTTGTCTATTATCGCATACTGGTAAACCCAGTCCACTCCGTTTGCGTAAGGACTTAAAACCGGGGAAACACCAGGAGGAAGCAGCTTTTTTGCCTGAGAAAGATATGTCAGTATCTGCGCCCTCGCCCATCCTAACGAAGTCCCTCTTTTAAATACGACCGTAACGAAAGACGTGCCGTACATAGAATTTCCTCTTACCTCTTTTACTCTTGGAGCGGAAATAAGCGAAGATTCTATAGGATATGTTACCTGAAGCTGGACTATGTTCGGCGGCTGTCCCGGCCACGCCGTTTTGATGATAACCTCTGAAGGCGCTATATCGGGAAGGGCGTTAAGCCTTATATTGTAAACGGCATATACCCCGCCTAACCCCAGAAACAGCATAAAAACAAAAACGAGGAACTTATTGTTTATGCAGTAATCTATTATTTTATTTATCATAAGTATTCTCCCTTTTTAATTTGTTTCACATTCCGGGCATTCCCGCCATAGAACCGGTAGTCTGCGACAGATTGGAATCGCTCGACATAAGGAATGTTCCCGATACGACGATTCTTTCGCCGTCTTTTAAGCCGGATATTACCGGATAGTAACCGCCGTATCTTGTCCCTATAACGACATATTCCGGCACAAAATATCCTTTTCCTTTATAAACGAAAACCAGCGGTTTTGCCCCGGTTATAAGAACGGCGGATACAGGAACCGCAACGGTTTTTTTACTTTTAACCGCAATTTCGGCATTTCCGTACATACCGGGTTTTATTTCGCCGTTTGAATTGTTAAAAACTAGCCTTACCTCGTCAACCCTTTTTTTGCCGGCAAGATAAGGATAAATAAACGAAACCCTGCCGTAAAATACCCGGCCGGGATATGCGTTAAATATCACCTTTACCGTTTCCCCGGTTTTTACGAAAGGCATATCCTTTTCATAGACCCATATATTCATCCATACGCGGCTTAATCCGGCTAATTTATAAAGCGGCTGTCCCGCTTTAAAATAGCTTCCGGAAAAGATATATTTTTTCAAAAAGACGCCGCTTACCGGCGAATAAACGGTAGTATCGGTTAAAACCAATCTTCCGTTCTTTATCGAATTCAGCTGTCCGTTTGTAATGCCGAACTGTTTGAGCCTGAAAGCCGAAGAATTTAAAAAGTCTTTAGCCTCTTTTATCCCGAAATTAAAACCTGATTTTTTTAATTTTTTATAGTTTTTATAGGCAAGCATGAAATCCTTTTCGCTGTTGACTAACTCAGGGCTATAAACGGTAAAAAGGGGCTCCCCGTTATAAACGTCCATACCCGGTTTATTTATAAAAAGGTTTTTGACGTAACCGCCGTATTTTAATGTTACGGTTTTTTCTAAAGGAACGCTGTAAGCAACCTCGCCTATAGTTTTAATTTTTCTAGTCAATTTCATTAATTTTGCTTTCCCGACTTTTATGCCGTAAAGCTGTCTTTGAATCGTGCTTACCATTACGCCGCCTTTAGCCATTTTCATCTTTGGTTTTGGTTTTGCGGCTGCGCCCTTTTCAGCGGGGATATGCTCCTTTCCGGTAAATATGCCGGTATTTTTTAAAAATATAACCGTAACACTGCTG
>JAKAQA010000166.1 GCA_021811805.1 bacterium
GCAGATTTAAAGGCATATATATTATGGGGGAAGATATAGTCCAAACAGACCCGGACTCTAACAGAATAATAGAATCTTTAAAAAATATGGAAACGGTAGTCGTCCACGATTTATTTAAAACGTCAACCGCGGAATACGCCCATGTTTTACTTCCGGGCTCGTCTTTTTTGGAAAAAGACGGAACTTTTACAAACTGGGAAAGACGGGTGCAGAGAGTAAGAAAGGTTATAGACCCCGCCGCAGGTTTGCAGGACTGGCAGATAATAGCCGGGCTCTCCGATGCTATGGGTTACGGGATGCATTACGGACATCCTTCAGAAATAATGGATGAAATTGCCCATACCGCCCCGCAGTTTTCGGGGCTAAGCTATGGTTTATTAGATAAAAAAGGTTCGGCGCAGTGGCCGGTTAATGCCGAAAATCCGGACGGTACGCCGATTCTCCATAAAGATAAATTTGTCCGCGGCAGAGGCAGATTTACGATTACTAAATTTATAGGTTCCAAAGATTCTATATCGGAAGAATACCCTTTTATTTTAACGACCGTAAGAAATCTTTACCAGTATAACTGTTCGAATAATACCCGAAAAAGTTTTAACAGCATGTGGTACGGACGCGATATTTTAGAAATTTCCAAAGAAGATGCGGAAAAGCTGTCTATCGCAGACGGCGGTCTCGTGACGGTCAAAAGCAAAAAGGGTTCGGTTACGCTTAACGCAAAAACCGGCGAAAGGGTTATGAAAGGCGTAGTCGCAACTACTTTTCATTTTCCGGAGCTTAAAACCAACGTTTTAACGAGCGAATATGCAGACTGGTCAACGGAAACTCCGGAATATAAAGTGACGGCGGTTTCTATAAGCAAAGCCGACGCGCCGTTTGCCTCAAGGGAATTTAAGCCGTTATTAAAAGGAAGCGACGAAATCAAATCGATGTTTTTGGATATTTGCAGGATTTTTTCGCCGTATCCGCCGGATACCGCGGCGGAAGAGATTCAAAGCCACATTAACAAATACTGGGAACCTTTTTTACGCATAAAATTGTTTGAAATTTACGGCGCCGGCGAAAATAATTTTAAAACCGTTATAAAAAAGTTATTGAAAACTTAAATAATTAAATTATACCATATAAATAAAATTGCCGGTATTACGCACAACAGCTAAGTTTGCTGATGTCCTTCGTAAATGTCTGCGCGCATAATTTTAAGCTTTCCGCCATAGTCGGATAAACCCCTATCTCCCGGCCTATCATTTCAACGGTGTAATTATTTTGTATATATACGGATGCCTGCTGTATAGTTTCGGAAGAGTTGTGCGCAAGCATATGTATTCCTAAGACTTTACCGGTTTCTTTTTCCGCTATCATCTTGACGAGCCCTTCTGTTTTGAATATCGCCTGAGCCTTTGGCGTGTAGCCGATAGGGAACACGGCTTTATCGATATTGTATCCGGCGTTTACGGCTTGTTCCTCCGTAAGCCCGACTGAAGAAACTTCCGGGTCGGTAAAGGTGGTATGGGCAACGGCGGAATAATCCGGTTTTATATGCGTACCGTCCAAAAGGTTGCTTGCGGCAATTTTACCTTCGTAGGCCGCGACGGTTACGAAAAACCACTTTCCAGTGATATCTCCCGCGGCATAAATATTATCCGAAGAAGTTTTTAATTCGTCGTTTACTGCGACAAAACCGTCTTTATCCGTTTCGACGCCCGCCGCATTTAGATTAAGTTCCGTAGAGTTTCCGACGATGCCGGCGGCCATTAAAAACTCGTCGAATTCAATAACCTTTATACCGTTCCCCGTTTCTACTTCGGCGTATTTTCCGTCTTCTTTTTTATATAATTTTTTAATTTCTGAGCCTAATAATATTTCAATGCCTTCGTTTCTTAAAATATTTTCAAGTTCTTTAGATATTTCCGGCTCCTCGTTCAATGCCACCCTGTTTGCCCTGCCCGCTATAATTACCTTTGAACCGAATCTGCTGAACATCTGCGCAAACTCGAGAGCCAGCGCCCTAGTTCCCTGTATTAAAAGAGTTTTTGGAATATAGCCTATCTCCAAAAGTTCGGTATTTGTCATATAACCGGTTTCTTCAATGCCCGGAATACCGAGTATTCTATTTTTAGAACCCGTTGCTATAATAAATTTTTCCGATGAAACTTCATATGGCCGTTCGGCGCTATCTGCAGGAATTATCTCGACGGCATTTTTCGATATAAATCTGCCGGTTCCGTTAATAAACTTTATCTGCGGGTAGCCTTCAAGCACGTTATAATATTTTACCTGCCTTAAAGCCGTTAAAAGAATATTCTTTTCCTTAACGAGCGTTTTCATATCTATAGATTTTTGCGTTATTTCGACGCCTTTATATTTATTGTTTAAGGGCTCGTAATATATGCGGCCCGCTTCGATAAAGTGCTTGGAGGGAACGCAGCCTCTGTTAAGACAGGTGCCGCCTATAACCCAATTTTCGATAACGCATACCCTCAAATTTTTTTCTGCGGCATAAATAGCCGACGAAAAAGCCGCGGAACCGCCCCCTATAATAATAAGGTCGTAGTCGTAACCGCCGCCCGCATTTTTTTTGCCGTTATCGAAAACG
>JAKAQA010000167.1 GCA_021811805.1 bacterium
AAGATTGGACGAAATAACGTTCATCCTTATTCTTTCGGCATTTAAGCCTTCCGCCGCTATCTTTAAAGAATCGTTAAAACTCATAACCCGCCCTTTTTATTATTATATGTTTTGTCATTACTGCATACCTTTTTCCTGCGTTTATCAAAGCAAGTTTTTTATATTACGGGGACATAATTCAATTCTGTCCCCGTCACCTTATATATTTTGTCATTCCCACGCAGGCAGGAATCCAGTCTTTATTGTACGCCGTCTGCGCATTACGGAGTAGAATTCGTTATAGCGTAATTTAAAGTCGCAAATTTTTTCGACAATAAACCTGCGACCGCCTGAAACCTTATCGCGTTAGATGCCATATCGCTCATTTCCTTACTTAGGTCAACGGTATTGCCGTCCAGCGGAGGGACGGTTTCGTCTTTTTGATTATGAACGAAAGATTTTATATAGTCCGATTGTCCTTGCGAAGACGACCCCGCCGCGACCCCGCCGCCTAAATCTTTTTCAGACGTTGCTTCCATAGGCAGGGAATCCGCCGAAGGAACGAGGCCTTTCATAACCTGCTCGAAGTTAAGTTCTTTCGCCTTGTAACCCGGCGTATTCGCGTTTGCGACGTTAGAAGCGATAATGTTCTGCCTGTCGCTCAGGACGTTTAAACTCTCTCCCAAGATTCCGTAAATATTACTGAACATTTTATACATACCTCCTTTCGTCCTAAACGCAACTAAATATATAATGAAGATTGCTTCGTCGTCTTCGACTTCCCGCAATGACAAAAATATGTCAAAGACATCCCATTGATAACCCTTATGTTTATTATATATGCAAAAATTATGCCAGATAAGGCAAAAACACGCTTATTTTTGCTCCGCCCAGTTCTTTAGAATTTTCTGCGCCGATGTACCCCCCGTGAACCATAACGTTGTTAAGGGCTATCGAGAGCCCTAAACCCGTACCGCCGCTTTTTTTAGTCGAAAAAAAGGGGTTAAAAATATTCTTTACGACGTCCTCCGAAAATCCCGGTCCGTTGTCTTCAAAATCAATGCGGATGTAACCGTTTCCGTCTTCTCCGCCGGAAACCGCAGAAGTTCTTACGTTTATAATACCGTCAATATTTTGAACGGCATGTGCCGCGTTAATAAGTATATTGACGAAAGTCTGCCCGATAAGATTTTCGTCAATTTCTAAAATAAGATTTTCGTCAATTTCGGTAATTACTTTCACTTTTTTTTCTTGTATTATGTAGGAAGAGTACATAATGGATTTATTTACGATATTGGCTAAACTGCATTTTGAAAGGGCAGGATTGACGGTTTTGGAAAATTCCAGAACGTTATTTATAGTAGTGTTCATATTTTTGACGGCGGATATTATGTTGGAAATAATTTCCGCATGCTCTCCGTTTTTAATTTCTTTTTGCAGGATGGAAGCGAACAGGTCTATGGAACCGAGCGGGTTCCGTATTTCGTGGGCTATTTTTGCCGACATTTCGCCGAGTTCCGCCAGCCGTTTGAACTTTTTTATCTCTTCTATATTCTGGATTATAAAAATGCGGCCGGAGTTTTTTTTATTGCTTCCGTGCATGTTCTTTATATATAGAAACACCGGAATGAATTTTTCGTTCTGCGCGCCGGATTTCATCAGCTTTTCTACCGGATAAAAAACCGGTTTTATAAAATCGCCCAACGCCGAGCCGCCGAAGAAGAATTTTAAAAACTCGTCGATAGGACGGTTTAAATAGCCGACGAGATTATATCCGCCCGCAAGTTCGGTTAAGGACTTGTTTATAAATTTAATCAGGTTGTTTTCGTCGGTAATTAAAATTCCTAAAGGCAGGCTTTCTATAACGGTATTCAGGTTTTCCTTTAAATCTTTTATCTCTTCTTCTAGATTTTTATAATACTCCGAAAGCTTTTGGGAAGCCGCCTCGAAGGACTCGAAGGCTTTTTTAAGTTCGCCGCCGGATATTGCTTCTATTTTATCGTTTTTAGCCATATCGAAAATTTTATCATAATTTTTCTTAAATTGCGATTACCCGACCTTTGTTTGACGTTATGATATATTGATGTTATAATATTACTAAGTAATAAATCTAAAATATATATATTCATAAATGTTTATAGGAGATAAAATGACTACGGCTACTACTTTAAGACTTCCGGAAGAAAAGTTAAAATTAATCAGGGCTATAGCAGGCTATGAAAACAGGCATCTTTCCGATATATTTTTGGAACTTTCCGAAGAATATATAGAAAGGCACAGAGAAACTCTTGAATTCTTGAACATACCCGGTTTTGCTAAGGAATGTCAAAACGGATTGGAAGAAATAAAAAAAGGCGGAGGAAAGACATTAATTGAACTGGACGATTAAGTTTTCTTCGATTGCCGAAAAGCATTTTATTAAATTTGATTCCGACATAAAGAAAAGAATAAAAACTAAATTATCGGAAATGGGGTCTATGGAAAATCCGCTTTACCACCATTGCGTAAAACCTCTTACCGGAGAACTTAAGGGTTTTTACAGGTGCAGAATAGGGGATTACAGGATTATATTTTCGCTATTAAACGAAGAAAAAATTTTAGCAATAGTGAAC
>JAKAQA010000168.1 GCA_021811805.1 bacterium
GCCGCCATAATTATAATTTAAAAATGCTGACGTTTTTTGCCAGCAAAGAAGCAAGGTTAGATAACTCCTGCGAACTTATCTGTATCCGACCTGTGCTGGCGGACGTAGCATCCTGAGCCTTCAGTATTAAATCCGAAGAAGCCGAGATTTCCTCTGCGGCTGTCGATTGTTCCTCTGCGGCGGTGGCTATCTGGGTAATCATATCTTTAAGTTTATTCGTCAGTTCTTTTATGGTTTCAATCCTTTCCCCGGCCTTTTTTGCCACATCGACGCCGTTTTTTACCTTATTTTTTCCTTTAAGCATCGAGTCGATAGCTTTTGCCGTATCGTCCTGAATAAATGTTATAGTCGCGGTAATTTCTTTCGTCGCTTTAGAGGTTCTTTCGGCTAATTTCCTTACTTCGTCGGCTACAACGGCAAATCCTCTCCCCTGTTCCCCGGCTCTCGCGGCTTCTATGGCGGCGTTAAGAGCCAGCAGATTAGTCTGGTCGGCGATTTCGTCGATGACGGCGATAATATCGCCTATTTTTTGCGAGGACGAGCCAAGTTCTTCCATTACCGAAGACGTATTATCGACGGCGGCTTCGATAGAATTTATCTCTTTGATGACGTTTTGAACGGCTTCGTATCCTTCTTCGGTGGCTTTCTTAGTGCGGTCTGCTTCATAGGCCCCGGAGTTGGAATTTTTAGCTACTTCAATGATAGCCGACGTAATTTGCTTTATAGATTCTATTATTAAAGAACTGCTTTGCCGCATATTTTCAAGATTTTTTTCAAGCTCTTTAGAGGAATGGTTAAGTTCTTCGCCCTGCCCGGAAATAGAATTTGCGGCGCTATTGATAGACTTTACGTTGCCCGCAAAAGATTCGATAAGCGTATTGACGTGATTAATTAATCTTCCTATTTCATTTTTTGGATTTACGTTAATTTTTATTTTTGAAGATAAATCTCCGCCCGCCACGTCTTTGACTTTTTTAATCGCTATTTCAAGCTCGTCTATTAAAAATTTTTTAAAATAATAGCTGACGGACAGCAGGGCTATCAGCATAAAAAAGGGCGCAGCAATAAACATATCGAATAGAAAATTAATCTTTTTGCTCATGCCGGAAGATATTGCGTACCTGTCGAAATCCAGCAATTTTATAATCTTATCGATATTGGCATTAAAATATTCCGGCTTCATTTTCAATCCTTCTTCCTGCGGATTTTTTAGCAATTTAGCCATATTCGGCCTGTATCCCGCCATAATCTGCTTAAGCTCGGCTATTTTTTCTTTAGCATTCAAACTTTTTAAGCTGTCCGGCCTTTTTAACACGCTTTTTTTTATTCCGAAAAGCTTTATAAAATGTTCTTTTTGAAACCCGGAATAGAAGCCGTTTATGGCGATTACGTTATTTTTTCTGGCAGATTTTATTTTGTCGGCTAAACTTGTTATTTTTTTATCTATGGATGCCGTATCGTAAGTTTTTTTCGTGAGCTTGGCAATTTCGAGATTGGATTTCCTAAGTTTCGCCAGGTATATTAAATTAGTTACATCCCTTTTGACACTCAGCAGGGAAATGGAGGTAGAGCCTAAAACTGCCTGTATATATGACCGGTCTTTTATTTTACCTATAAAACCCAATAGGAAAAAATTTAAAATCAAAAAAATAATAAACATCGCAAGCGCGGCAACGTATAATCTTAATTTGAACGTCGAAAACATATAGCCTCCCTAAAATAATATCTAATTTTTAATTATTCGGCAGAATATTACATATATTAAATATATATGTTAAATCAGTAGCTGTTTTCCAAAAGTTTTAAAACTTCATTTTCGCCGGCTTCCGCGGGATTGTTCCGAATCGCAAAGCCCATCGTATCGAAAGCCTCTTTTGCGATTTTCCGAAGTTTGTCTTTTTCCACGCCGAGGTCTTTTAAACGGATATTCAGATTTAAATCAGAAAGCATTTCTTTTATTTTTTCTATTAAAGACCAGGCGTATTCGTCGTCGCTTTTACCTGCCCTTTTAATGCCGAAATGATGGGCTATAAGCATGAAGTCTTTTTTGCACGCGTTTAAATTGTATTTCATCGATTCTACCGCAAGAGCCGCAAGTCCCGCTCCGTGAGCCGCTTTAGGATAATTTCCGGATACCGGATGCTCCATAGCGTGCATTATGCCGACGCCGGAAATATCAATCGCAAGTCCGGCAAGAGCGGAAGCGAGCGCCATATTTCCTCTTGCTTCTATATTATTCGGTTCGTTATACGCATTAATTAAATTATCTTTTAGAAGATAAAACGTCTGCATGCAGTAAGCCGAAGAAAAAGCATTTTTTGCTTTTCCCGTAAAAGCTTCGAAAATATGAACAAATACGTCAAACCCAGTCGCCGCGGTTACGTTAGCTGGCATAGACAGCATAATTTCAGGGTCTATTACGGCCTCTTTCGGATACATGCATTCATAGCCGAACCCGGGTTTTTCTTTGGTTTCAGGGTTTGTCATGACGGAATATCTGTTGACTTCGCTGCCGGTTCCGGAGGTCGAAACTACAGTTATAACGGGAAGCGCTTCCTTTG
>JAKAQA010000169.1 GCA_021811805.1 bacterium
TAGAATGTAATTGAGGTAATTATTTATGGATTCATTTTTTGCTCCCAACGTATCATTTTTAGTAGCATTTCTCGCGGGATTGTTTTCTTTCATAAGCCCCTGCGTGTTTCCTTTAATACCGTCTTATTTATCGTATATATCGGGCTTGTCTATGGACGAACTTATGCAGGACAGCCCTAAAGCTAAATTTGCCGCCGTTAAACATTCTTTGATGTTTATTCTGGGATTTACGATAATATTTGTTCTGCTGGGCGTATTTTCGACTGCCGTCGGGGATTTGCTTCACTCTATATGGCTGATGAGAATAGC
Organism: bacterium; assembly: GCA_021811805.1. Taxonomy (GTDB): domain Bacteria; phylum SZUA-79; class SZUA-79; order Acidulodesulfobacterales; family Acidulodesulfobacteraceae; genus Acidulodesulfobacterium_A. Next base: position 310 of record JAKAQA010000169.1, read on the forward strand.
CGGAATATTTATTATAATTATGGGGTTATTTATACTCGGTGCATTTAATAAGCTAAAATTTTTGTCGTTTATGAACAGGGACGCCGCCGTTAATATTAAAAATAAACCTTTCGGTTTAATAGGTTCGGCTCTCGTGGGTATAGTATTCGCGGCGGCTTGGACGCCGTGCATAGGACCGATACTCGCTTCCATTCTTTTTATCGCATCGACCATGCACAATACGACGGCGGGAGCCGAATTATTATTTATTTACGCTATGGGACTTGCAGTTCCTTTTTTTATAAGTTCCGTATCGTTAAATTTATTCTTATCCGCATTTAAAAAGATAAGGCCTTTTATAAAGACTATATCGGTAATAAGCGGGATAATTTTAATTGCAGTAGGGATACTGATATTTTTTAATTATCTCTCCGTAATATCTTTATATTTCGGCAATGCTTTCCATTACAATATACCGTATAACAACGGGTAACGGTAAAGTTAACGCAACCGCAAAAACAACGGCGGGCATAAATTGTATTTTATGACCGCCGCGGCTTATATCAAAATAAACTTTTAACCATTAAACATCGTAATACAGCGCAAATTCGTAAGGAACCGGCCTCATACGGACAGGATTGACGTCGTTTTCCATTTTGCGCTCAATCCATGTCTGTATCAAGTCTTCGGTAAATACTCCGCCTTCAAGCAAAAATTTATGGTCTTTTTCGAGTTCCTTAAGGGCTTCTTCTAGCGAACCCGGAGCAACCGGAATATTTTTAAGTTCTTTTTTGGATAAAGTAAACAGGTCTTTATCCACGGGATTGCCCGGCTTTATTTTATTTTTAATGCCGTCTAATCCCGCCATAAGCAGTGCCGAGAAAGCTATATATCCGTTCGCGGTGGGGTCCGGCGTCCTGTATTCGATTCTCTTTGCCTTCGGCGAAGCGGAATACATCGGAATTCTTACCGCGGCGCTTCTGTTTCTCGATGAATAAACAAAATTTACCGGAGCTTCAAAACCGGGGACTAATCTTTTGTAAGAATTCGTCGTAGAATTGGTAAATGCGCATAATGCTTTTGCGTGTTTTAATATGCCGCCGATATAATAAAGTCCCATTTCGGACAAGCCTGCATATCCTTTCCCAGCAAAAAGAGGCTGGCCGTTTTTCCATAAGGATTGATGGACGTGCATACCGGAACCGTTATCGCCGAAAAGCGGCTTCGGCATAAAAGTAGCAGTCTTGTCGTATCTTCTTGCGACGTTTTTAATTATATATTTAAACCACATAAAATTATCGCCCATAGCGGTTAAGGAATTAAATCTCATATCTATTTCCGCCTGGCCGCCGGTAGCAACCTCGTGATGGGCGGCTTCGACCCTTATTCCTACATTCTGAAGTTCAAGCGCCATTTCATTTCTTATATCGGTCTGAGTATCTATCGGAGAAACCGGAAAATAGCCTTCTTTATGCCTCGGCTTATGACCGAGGTTAGGCATCTCGTCTCTTCCCGTATTCCACGTTCCTTCTTCCGAATCAATATAATAATAGCCGCTGTTTGAAGTCTGGTCGTATCTTATGTCGTCGAATATAAAAAATTCCGCCTCCGGTCCGAAATATGCCGTGTCGGCAATACCGGTAGATTTTAGATATTTTTCGGCTTTTTGCGCTATATAACGAGGGTCTCTGTCGTAAAATTTTCCCGTAATGGGGTCTTTAATATTGCATATCAGGGATAACGTTTTTGCCTCTATAAAATTGTCTACAACCGCCGTAGAAGCATCCGGTATTATGAGCATATCGGAAGCGTCGATAGCCTGCCATCCTCTTATGCTGGAACCGTCAAATCCAAAACCGTCTTTAAAAATATCTTTAGAGACTTCGCTCACCGGTACCGTAAAATGCTGCCATGTTCCTAAAAGGTCGCAAAACTTAACATCGATGAACTGAACCTCCTGTTCTTTGATAAACTGCATTACTTCATTTTCCGTCATTTCTCCTCCAAAAAAATTTAAAAATTAAGATTTATTTTATTAATAGCAAAGTATTATTTTAAAGAGCTTCGTCTCCTCTTTCGCCCGTCCTTATTCTAATAGCGTCTTCTACGGGCAGGACGAATATTTTTCCGTCACCGATTCTTCCAGTTTTTGCGCTTACGGTTATGGCTTCTATTACCGAAGCGAGTCTGTCGTCGGAAACGATAACTTCGATTTTAACTTTAGGTATAAAATCCACGACATATTCCGCTCCCCTGTAAAGTTCGGTATGTC
>JAKAQA010000034.1:0-5675 GCA_021811805.1 bacterium
ACAAGCGTAAAAGCGTTATTTTTATTCATATTAAATATATGAAAATTAAAGTTATAATAGTTATTATTTATTACTGTTGCGAATTAGGCAGTTCGGTTTCGACATATATACCGGTGCATTTATTGCCTTTATTGCCGTTGCTTATTCCCACCTCCGCCGTAATCTCTCTTTCGGTTCCTCCTGCAAAACCGTTAGAGGTTATTATGTAATAAGTGCAATTTTGTCCTCCTGGTCCTGTTAGCTTCCCTTCTACCGCGCAAAATGTCGGCGTAAAATTTACTGACGGGGATAAATTGCCCTGCAAATTGCCTGAGAGATATTGGTAAGGCTTATTCACTTTACCGGTGACTCCTGGCGGCTTAACGGGCGTTGCAGGACAGCCCGGCGGCGTAGGTGGGCTTGCAAGCTTTTGAGGTGGTTGTTGCTCCAGCTCATACAACGTCAATTCCACTCCGGACTTTGCCGCATATTTGGCTTCGGCGCTTAAAAGGTCGGCTCTGGAATTAATACTGCCGCTTGACATAAGATAGGCGAAAATAGAGCCGGCAAGACCGAGGACTATTATGATGATAATAGCGAGTATTATGGAAATGCCCTTATCGTTGTTTAACTTCTTTAGCTTGAAGACGCAAGATTTTTTCTTCATTTTTTCTCAATTTTATAATTTACCTTTTAACCATTTTACCCTTTCTTCGCAAAATTTATTACGTCTATTATAGGCAGATAAATTGCAAGGGCAAGGAAAAGAACCATGCCGAAAATTATCGTAAGAAGAATAGGTTCTATGCTGGCCTGGAGCGTGTTCAGCTGACGGTCCAGGTCTTCGTCTAAATAATCGGAAACTTTGGCGAGCATTTCGTCTATGTGTCCGGTTTCTTCGCCCACGCTTACCATCTGAATAACTATGCCCGAAAATATTTTGGAGTTTTTGAAACTGTCCGTTATAGACTGCCCTTTGGTTATGTTTTCGTGTATTTCGTCTATTTTAGCGGTAAAGTATTTATTGTTTACGGCGTTTCTCATAAGTTCGAAAGCTCTGTTTACCGGAAGGCCGCTCTGGAATAAAAGACCGAAAATTCTGGTAAACTGGCTCATCATGGATTTATAAAAGATAGAACCGAATATCGGAATTTTAAGCTTGTTTTTGTCCCACCAAAACCTTCCCGAATTTGTATTAAGGTAAAATTTCACGCCGAGAATTAAAGCTACCGCAGCAATTAAAAATATATACCAATATGCAGTGAAATAATTTGATATCGCTACCAAAATTCTTGTTTCCAAGGGAAGAGGGACGTTAAAACTTTTATAGAGCATTGCAAATTTCGGTATTACGAATCCGACTAAAATCACTATTGCGATAATAATTGCGGATATGACTATTTTTGGATAAAAAGTGGCGCTTTTCACCTTAGTCTTTAAAGCTTCCTGCTTTTCAAGTATAGTAGCCATGCGCATTAAAATATCGTATAAAAGTCCGGTAGTTTCGCCAACGGCCACCATATTGACGTAAATTTCGGAAAAAACCTTGGGGTGTTTTGCGAGGCTGCTTGAAAGGGTCTGCCCGCCTTCTACGTCTTTTTTTATTTCGGCAAGCACGCCCTTAAAAGCTTTATTTCTTGAAAATTCCATAAGTGAATCTATGCTTTTGCCGAAAGGAACGCCTGACTGGTAAAGGGTCGCAAGCTGTCTCGAAAAGACTATTACGTCTTTTTTTGAAATACCGCCGAACAATGATATATCCGGAAGAAAACCTTCTAAAGACAAACCTGCGGCGGGCTCTTCAATGCTAATAGGAATAAGCTCAAGCTTTTCTACCTGCCGTTCGGCGGCTAAAGGAGAAGCCGCCTCTATATTGCCTTTTATAAGTTTTCCGTATTTATCCCTTGCTTTATAAGTATATTGAGCCATATTTTTTTATAAAATTAATGAAAAATATTATAATTTATAATTATTAAATTAAATATATAATATATATTATATAATAAATATACCGCTATAAATAATTATATTATATATCCTGCGTAGCCTGCAGTACTTCTTCCAAAGTCGTAACGCCTTCTATGAGTTTTTTTAATCCGGCTATACGCAGGGGAATAAAACCTTCTTTAATAGCCTGAGACCTGATTTGGACGGAATCTGCTTTCTCTATAATAAGTTTTTGTATATTTTTTGTAGGAACGAGTATTTCTTGAATGCTTAATCTTCCGTGAAAACCCGTATCGCGGCATAAATCGCATCCGGTTTCTTTATAGAAAGTATAATTGCCGGCGGGGTTAATGCCAAGCTCTTTTAAAAGCTCCGGTTCGGGCGTATAAGGCTTTTTGCAGCTGTCGCAAAGTTTTTTTATAAGCCTCTGTCCTACAATTCCGGCAATCGAAGACGACACGAGAAAAGGTTCTATGCCCATATCTATAAGCCTTGATACCGCGCTGGAAGCATCCTGAGTGTGAATGGTCGATACCACGAAATGTCCGGTCAAAGCCGCCTGAATTGCTATTCTTGCAGTTTCTTCGTCGCGTATTTCGCCTACTAATATAATATCCGGGTCCTGCCTTAAAACCGCCCTGAGCGCGTCCGCAAAACCGACTCCGCCTTTCTGGTTGACTTCTATCTGGTTTACGTAGCGCATCTTATATTCTACCGGGTCTTCGACGGTAATAATGTTTTTGCGGATATTGTTTAATTCGGATATAACCGAATATGCGGTCGTAGTTTTACCTGAACCGGTAGGGCCGCTGATTAAGAACAATCCGTATTTTTTATATATTATTTTTAGAATTTTATCTCTATCGTTCTTATCTAAAGAAGATTCGGAAATTTTGGCGACTTTGGACGATTTGTCCAGAAGCCTGAATACGACTTTTTCGCCGTTTATGGTAGGCACGACCGAAACCCTTACGTCTAAATTTTTTTCGCCGACGTTTATATCGAATCTTGAATCCTGCGGATTTCTTTTTTCCGCGATATCCATATTAGCCATTATTTTAATCCTTGCAATAACGGGATTAAGCAGTTGAAGCGGAATTTCTTTTACCTTGACGAGTTCTCCGTCTATTCTTTCCCTGACTATTATTATGTCTTCCAAAGGTTCTATATGTATATCCGAAGCCCTGTTTTTAGCGCCTGAAAATATTATTAAATTAACTAATTTAATTATGTTTACGTCGTTAACGGAATCGTCTTTTTGAGCGTTTGCGGAAGCCGCAGAAGCAAAAGAAGTAGATTTATCGGCGCCAAAATTAAAAGCGTCGGCAGAAACTACCGACTGACCGGCGGCGGCTTTAGAAACTTCTTTTGCCGTCCATACATAATCTATGGCTTTTAAAATATCTCTTTCATTTGAAAGCGCTATTTCTATATTTGCGTTAACGTCTCTTTTCAGCGCGTCTAAAGCAAAAACGTTCAAAGGATCCGACAGCGCTACCGTAAGAACGTCGCCTACCATAGTAACAGGGACCATTTTAAACTGCTTTGCAAGCCTTTCGGGTACTAATTTACCTATTGCGGGATCGACGATAGTTTTCGATAAATCTATTTTTCTTAAAGAAAGCTGGGAAGAAAGGGCGTCTAACATCTTATCTTCCGAAATTATTCCCAGAGAAATAAGTGCGCTGCCAAGCCTAATATTGCGTTTTTTGGCTTCCGAGAGAGCGTTTTCAAGATTAGTAGGATTTAAAAGCCCCGCGTCTATAAGTATTTCGCCTAATTTCTTCGTCTTAGATACGTGATTTATTATCGTTCCCATTCCGCCACCTCACAAATGTTATAAATCGATTATATATAAATAAAATATTCAATGCAATGCAAATTCCTTAATCCTTCGATAGAACAACAAAAAAACAGAATATGCTATAATGACCGAAAAAATGTGTCAGAAAAAGGTGTCAGATTTTGTTTTACGCATACGAAAAAAAACAATTAACGACAAAAGATGTTGCGTAAAATTAATCTGACACCTTTTTCAAGAAACTTGAAAAAAAAAAAATTTATGGTATATTTTAAACAGGAAGTAAAAATATTCAAATATCAAAGAATAAGGAGGTTTGAATTATGAAAAAACTTGTAAAATTTGACCCTTTTTATCCTATTAGGAATGAGATTGAAAAAAGCTTTTTTGACTTTTTTAGTCCTGCGGTTAGAAATACGGCCGGTTATATAGAGCCTGCCGTGGACGTCGTCGAGCAAGACGAAAATATTATCGTAAAAGCGCAAGTTCCGGGAATACCTAAAGAAAATATAGTAATAGAGGTTAACGGCGACCAGCTGACGATAAAGGGCGAACACAAACAGGAAAAGGAAGAAAAAAAAGAAAATTTCTACCGGCAGGAGATTCAGTACGGTTCTTTTTACAGAATAATAGACCTTCCGTCGGAAGTAGACAAAGAAAACGCGAATGCCGAACTTAAAAACGGTGTGCTTGAAGTTACCCTGAAAAAGAGTAAGGCTTTGTCGCCGAAAAAAATTGAGATTAAATAAAATGCATCTGCGGTAATGAATAGACCGTTAAAGCAGATTATCCTTAAAGATTTCGGGGGAAAATTCCGATATGTCATCGGGAGATTCCCCCGTTCCTATAAATCTTACCGGCAAGTTCATCCTGCTTATTATGTCTATTATAATGCCGCCTTTTGCAGAACCGTCCAATTTCGTAACTATAACTCCGGTAATATTTACTATTTCCTTAAACTGTTCTACCTGCACCAAAGAATTTTGCCCTAAACCTGCATCTATAACTATAAAAATTTCGTCCGGTTCGCTGCCGTAAGATTTTGATATTACTCTTTTGATTTTGGCTAGTTCTTCCATCAGATGTTTTTTGTTATGAAGCCTTCCTGCGGTATCTATAAGCAAAATATTATAATCTTGTTCTTTAAATTTCTGGACGGCGTCGTGGGCTACGGACGCCGGGTCTTGATTTTCCTTGCCGGACACGACTTCTATTCCCGTTCTCTGCCCCCAGACCTCTATCTGCTCCTTTCCCGCAGCCCTGAAAGTATCGCACGCCGCTATAATAACTTTTTTGCCCCTGTCTGCGTAATACTTGCCGAGCTTTCCCACGGTCGTCGTTTTTCCTACTCCGTTAACGCCGACTATTATAAAAATATTTTTGTCGTTTCCGTCTTTAATTTCCGGAAATTCAACGGATATTTTATCCCCTACTTCGTCTTTTAATGCCTGTTTTATAATATCGGTAGTCAAGTCTTTATTTTTTGCAAGTCTTTTTTTAACGCTTTCTATTAATTCTACGGCAGTTTTATATGAAATATCCGACAAAACCAGCGCTTCTTCTATTTTTTCGATATCGGCGGCATCAATTTTGCCGGCGCCGAAAATAGAACTTATCTTATTCGATAGTTCCTGCTTAGTTTTTTTAAGGCTTTCACCTAAATTTTTAAATTTTTCGAATATTTTCATTATGTCGCCTCCCGTTTATCTTGTTTTATATTTTCTTAAATATCGCGCTTAACGGCTTAATTCATAGCAACCGACACTATTCCGGAAATACCCGGATGTTTAGAGGTTACGCCGAAAATGTTTTTACCGACTTCCATAGTTTTTTTATTATGCGTTATCATAATTATCTGGGAATAGTTAGATATTTCCTCAATTAATTTATTATACCTTGCGTTGTTGGCAAAATCTAACGGAGCATCGACCTCGTCTATAACGCAGAA
>JAKAQA010000034.1:5775-12205 GCA_021811805.1 bacterium
GCCTGCAAAGAGTTCTGTTTTTTTTCTATATCAGACTTGCGTTCGTTTGCTCTTTCAATATCCTTTTCGGCTGCCGAAATCTTTTCTTTTAAAGATTCTAATTTAGCTTCGGACTCTTTAATAAGAATGTCGGCTTCTTTAACCGATAAATTAAGAGCCTCGATGTTTTTTCTTTTTGCTGACAAATCTTCCGATGCGGCATTAATCTCGCGAACATATTTTTCTTTCTGTTCGCGCAACGAGTTAATCCTTTTATCGTAATTCGACAGGTTGTATTCCAAGTCTTTTATCTGTTTTTTTAAAAAATTAATGTTCTGTCCCGACGAGTTAATCTCTATTCTTAAAGCAGTTTCTTCTTCTTTGATTTTTTCAATATCTTTTTCCGCAGCCGCTAATTTTTGCTCCTCTTCATTTTTTGCGGCATTTTTTAATTTATACTCGCTTTCCAATAAAATTATTTCGTCCTGCAATTCCTCTTTTTCCCCGTATTCGTTCTGTTTTTCTTTTTCTAAGTTTGCAGATTCTCTTATTAATATATTGTATCTTTCTTTTGATTTTTCGACTATGTTTTTAATATGCTTCAGGTCGCTTTCGATAGCAAACCTCGCCATTTCCAAAGCCCTGATTTTGCCGCTTATCTTTTCTTTATTTTCCTTATGTTCTTTAATTTTGGATTGAACGGAAGCCAAAGAGGTTTCTATCGATTTAAGCTCCTCTTTTTTCACCGATTCTAATGCGGAATATTCGGACAGTTTATTCTTATTTATAAAAAGATTTGCTCCGTCGTCGTCTTTATCTTTTCCTGCCGATATAAAACCGTCCGACGTAAATATCGACCCGTCATCCGTTATTATATTAACTTCAGGAAAAAAATTATTGCGCTCTATATAGTCTAAAATTTTATTTTTGTCTTCGCAGTAATAAAAATCTTTACCTATATCCTCAAACGATATATTTTTATAATTTAATTTAATTTTTTCTTTTATCGGAACAAGGTTTAACTCTCTGCAAACTTCGCATTCTAAGCCGCCGTTTTCGGAATCGTTTTTATTTTTATTTTTTCCCGGAATAAAAATTTTAATTTTTCCTCTTTTATCGGCGTTAATGTATTCTATCGCCTTCCTTGCGTAGCCGATATTATCTAATATAACCGTTTCCACGGCATCTCCGAAACTCGCCGCCGCCGCATTTTCAAAACCGGGTTCGATTTCTATCGCGTCGTATAAAGGGAATGTCTCGTAGTCTTTTTTTGATTTAAGAAAATCTTTGACGCCTTCGGAAAATCCTTCCCTGTTTCCGATAAACTCTTTAAGTTTAGTTATTTCAACATTAACTTTTATAAGCTCTTTTTCTAAAGCGTTTTTTTGGGAGAAATATTCATTGAATTCTTTGTCTAACCTTATAAGTTCGGCTTCGTTATCCGAATATCTCTTTTTAACGGTTTCGGCGGACAGTTCGTTATCTTTTAAATCCAAGTTTTTTTGGCTAAAAGAAACTTCCGCATCTTTTAATTCTGCGGAAATTTTATCTGCGTTATTTTGCGTTTCTATAATTTTTGCTTCTATGTTTTTAATATTTTTATCTATAAAAATAATTTTGTTTTTTCCGTTTTGCGATTTTTCGATGATATCTAAAATCTCGTCTTCGATATCCGCAAGGATACCTTTGGCTTTCAGCATAAACTCTTTTTTTTCGGAAAGAGATTTTGCCGTTATATTTAATTTTTCGTTAAGGTTTTTGAAATTAGATTCGTCGTTCAAAAGTTTTTCCTTCAACCCCGTCAATTTTTCGGCGTTTCTTTTGCGTGATTCGTCCTGCTCGTCCGCTTCTTTGGTTTTTTTTGTTATTTCTGATTCCATATCTTTAATTTTTATTTCTAAATATTCTATATCGGAACCAAGCTTTGCAAGTTCTATCAAGCGACTGTTTTTTTCGTTTGCCGCTGTTTTATAAGTTTTTTCTATATCGTCAAACGAAGTTTTAGCATCGGTTAGCATGTCTAATAAAGAAGCGATGCGCGCGCCCGCTTCCGCAAGCTGAGCCGAATAAATTTCAAGCTCGGACTTATACTTTTCTATATCGGAAATTATTTTATTTTTCGACCTGAAGTACAATACGTATTCATAACGGTTTTTTTCGGTTTCGGCGAGCCGGTATTCTTCTAATTTTTTAGCCGATTTCTCCAAATCTTCGAGACGGCTTTCGACTTCGCCCAGCAGATCGCCTATTCTTAAAAGATTATTGACGGCGGCCTCAAGTTTTTTAGAAGCCGATTTTTTCTGGATTTTATATTTGGTAATTCCGGAAGCTTCTTCAAAAAATAAACGTAATTCTGCCGGCTTAAAATTTAGCAAAGAGTTAATTTTATAGGAATCTATTATGGAATAATGTTTCGATAAACCGCTTTCGTTAAAAAAATCTAAATATTCTCTGTACGGAACGGAAATCCCGTTTATTTTATACTCGGTTTCTTTGTTTTTAAAATGCCTGCGTTCAACCATTATTTCCGAAAAATCTTTATATTTAAAACTTCCGCCTGCGCTGTTTTCAAAAACGCCCCTGCACAAAGCGACGGATGAACCGTTTCTTATGTTTGAGCCGTGGAATATTATATCGTTCATGCTTTTCAATCTTAATTCTTTGAGGTTCTGCTCTCCGAGAATAAATCTTACGGCATCGACGATATTGGTTTTTCCGCATCCGTTAGGACCGACTATTACGTTTATACCTTTATCGAAAGGTATTCTTATTTTATCGGGAAATGTTTTAAAACCGAAAAGCTCTATATATTTAAGATGCATAATATACTAAAATTTTTAATACGAGTAGCATATTAAATTGGAAACCGAATAAATAGAAGCGGTAAAAGTACTCATGATGTAATCGGTCAACTTAACCTGCGTCAATCCGTATTTTTTGGAAAGTTCTAACTCGGATACCGAAAAATCGCCTTCGGGGCCTATGAAAATTCCCATAGAAATATCTTTTTTGCTAAAATCAAAAGATTCTAAATATTTTTTAAGATACAAGTCTGCCTGAGGAGCAGCTATAAGTTTGACGCCGTAATTTTCGGTCGCTTTAAATGCGTCTTCTAATGTTTCCGGTTCTTTTATCTCCGTAGAAAAGTTTTTTCCTGCAATTATCATGGCGCCCTTTGAAATCTTGTCCCATTTAGCCATCTTTGAGTTTATCTCTTTCCTGTTTTTTAAAGTTATCGACCTTTCGGTGATAACGGGAATAACGGCGCATATTTCAAGCTCGCAAATCCTTGCGATTAACTGATCCATAATATGCGAAGTAATTAACGGCAAAAAAATGTTTATTTTAGGTCCGTCTTCCATATATCTATCTACCGACAAGAGTTCTAATGTTACGCTTCTTTTGCCTATTGCTATAATTTCTGCGGAAAATACAGATCCTGCGCCGTCGTAAAGCAAAATTTTTGAACCGGCTTGTTTCCTAAAGGCTTTAATATGCGAAATTATAGACTCTAAAACTATTTTTTTTCCCGAAATTTTGCCGTCTGCTTCTATTTTTTCTTCGATAAAGAATCTGTTATGCATTTTTCGTCAAAATTTTTATAAGCTATCGGGAAAAGCTATTCCGGCCGAAAGAACTATCTGGATACCCTGTTCTACTTTTAATCCGGTATCTATCACGTCTTCTTTTTTTGCTATAATATTCATTCCAATATATAAATGGTTAGTAGGTATATATACTACCGCATATTCGTCTTTGCCTCCGGTTTTTATTCCGGTAGCGGAAGTTAAAAAGCCGTATATAAATTTATCGTCGTTATATTTTACCAAAACGAATTTTTTAAATGAACTCTTGCCGGGAGAAAAAATATCTACCCACTGTTTCGTAGATTTATAAAGTAAATTTACTACCGGAATTTTTAACATTACGTTTTCGTAAAAGTTTATAATAGACCTTCCCGCTAAATTCGTAATAAGATAACCGGAAGCTAAAATTAAAATAAGCAAAAGTATTAACCCTATGTCCGGTATATAAATATGAATATAATTTTCGAGAAAAACGGAAAACGGATTAAAAATAAGGTTTATTTCCTTTAACAGCCAGACTATTATAAAAATAGTCAAAGCTCCCGGAATGACCACAGTTAAACCAGCAAGAAACCTGCTTCTTATTTTAGACAAAAAAGTTTTACCCATTAATTTTATGACATTTATTTTTTAAAAAATTAAAGCGCTTTCACTATTATTAAGAAAGCGCTTTAAAATAGTTATAAAATTATATTTATGCGGCGTCATAATTTAATTCCGGCACCGCCACAAAATGGCCTAAATTTACTGCTTTTATTATATATATTATATATCTTAATTTCTATTTTTCAAACAATAAAGTATCCTATGTCGTTGCAATATTTTTTTAAAGCGTCTTTCCACGACCTTAATTCAATTCCGTAATCTTCCTTAATCTTGGCGTTATCAAGCACGCTGTAAACTGGTCTTTTCGCCGCTCTTGCCGATTTATCGGAACTTACGGGAATAACCTCGCAGTTTGTCCTTTTAAAAACATTTACTATTTCAAGGGCAAACTTATACCACGTCGTATGTCCGTCGCTTGAATTAGTCAAATGATATATTTCGTTTTTCGAGTTATCCTTTATAATTATTTCGGATATTGCATAGGCTATGTCTTTAGTGTACGTCGGACTGCCGAACTGGTCGTCTACGACTTCTATTTTTTTCTGGCTGTCGGCTAATTTTAGAATAGTATTTACGAAATTTTTCCCGTTTTTTCCGTAAAGCCAGGAAGTACGCAGTATTATATAGCTTGCGCCGGAATTTTTTAAAGATTCCTCCCCTCTCAGCTTAGACGAGCCGTATTCGTTTATCGGGTTAGTCACGTCGTCTTCATTATAAGGCGTTCTTTTTGAACCGTCAAAAACATAATCGGTGCTGATATGAATTATTCTGGCGCCGGTGTTTAAAGCCGCATCGGCTAAGTTTTGCACGCCGATATTATTAACGGCGTCCGCCCTTTCTTTGTCTGTTTCGGCTCCGTCCACGTTAGTATAAGCCGCACAATTAACGATATAATCGGGCTTAAAACTTTCAACGGCGGAATTTACCGCTTCAGAATTTGCAATGTCCAAATTTTTTGAGTTAAAATTTTTGATTAAAAAGTTAACGCCTTTTAGGGCGGCATTTACGTCGATACCGAGCATGCCTGTCGAACCAATAAGGGCAATTTTAAGCATAATCAAACCTCATCTGTTTTCATACATTTTTTTATAATATTCTTTATAATCGCCGGATAATATTTTACGCCACCAGTTTTCGTTGTTTACATACCAGTCTATTGTATCGTCGAGACCTTTCTCGAGAAAATACTCCGGCAAAAAACCCATATTTTTATTTATTTTTGAAAAATCCATAGCATATCTTCTGTCGTGACCTAATCTGTCTTTGACGTATTTTATTAAAGAATGCGGTTTATTGAGTTTATCGAGTATATATATAATTATATCTATATTTTTAGTTTCGGCATTGCCGCCTATATTATAAACTTCTCCAAAATCCCCTTTTTCTAAGACTAAGCATATTCCTTTCACGTGGTCTAAAACGTGTATCCAGTCTCTTACGTTTTTACCGTCGCCGTAAAGAGGAATTTCTTTATCGTTTAGAGCGTTTATTATTGTTAAGGGTATTAATTTTTCCGGAAATTGATACGGCCCGTAATTATTAGAACAACGCGTAATTAAAACCGGCATATTATAAGTGTGAAAAAACGACATGACAAGCATATCTGCGGCGGCTTTTGAAGCGGAATAAGGGCTTCTCGGCGACAAAGGAGTTTCTTCGGTAAATTTTCCGGCGCCTCCTAACGATCCGTAAACTTCGTCGGTAGAAATTTGCAAAAATTTTTCTACTTTATGTTTCATAGACAACTCAAGAAGATTTAACGTTCCTTCGACGTTAGTCCTTGTAAAAATAGAAGGTTCCAGAATAGACCTGTCGACGTGGGATTCAGCCGCAAAATTTATTACGAAGTCTATTTTATTTTCGTTAAAAATTTTGGACAAAGCCTGCTTGTCTGCGATATCCGCCTTGTAAAATCTGTAATTTTTCGTATAACCTGCAAGATTTTCCGGATTTGCGGCATAGGTTATGCTGTCTATGTTTATAATATCTACGTCTTTTCGATTATCCAAAATATAACGTATAAAATTGGCCCCTATAAAACCGAATCCCCCCGTTACCAGATACGTCTTCTTCATAAAATTTATCTTACCTCCTTGCATACATTTTTAAAAACTATTGCTGAATCCCGGGCCGCTCATAGATAAACCTGAATTAGCGGCTCCGGGCGAAATCATATTGCCGAAACCGTATGTGCCTATTCCCCTTAAAATTAAACCGAAAGAAAAAGCCCATTGGTGAAAATAAGGCAGATTCATATA
>JAKAQA010000035.1 GCA_021811805.1 bacterium
TTAACCGCCTTTTTCAGCGTACTTGGTACTAAATGACTATACCTTTTTGTCATCTGCGTAGTTTTATGTCCGAGAAGTTCACCTGTAATATAAAGCGACGTTCCGTTCATAACCATTTTGCTTGCGAAGACGTGGCGCAAGTCGTGGATGCGTAAGTCTTTTAATCCGGCATTACGACAGGCTGTATGAAAAGACTTTTTAAAATTGGTTATTTTTTTACCTGTTTTATCGCAAAAAACGTGTTCCGATTTTTTGTCTATATTGCTTAATAGTTCTTTTAACGGTTTAGACGCTGGAATATATCTGTCGTACTTTGTTTTTGTACCTTTAATAGCGATGATATCGTTCTGTAAATCCACATCATCCCACTTTAAATTCAATGTCTCGCCCTTCCTGCAACCCGTATAAATTAAAAATGTAATGATGTCTCTCGTAAGTTTATTTGTAGCGCCGTTTATTAACTTCTTTATGTCACCGTCGGATAAAGTCTTAAGCCTTTTAAGTTCATTAAGTTTTTTTATTTTAGCCGCGGGATTTTTCTCGGCATATCCTCTTTCTATACAAAAATTAAAGAAGTTAGAAATTATTATAATTTCATAATTAGCCGACCTAAAATTTATCTCAGATTCTTTTTTGTTTTTATTTTTTTCTAAAGATATAAGTTCTAATTTTCTTTCAATTTGATAATTTTTAATGTCAAGCGGCATTATTGAGGTTAATATTTTGTTTTTAAAAAATGGAAGAAAATGTTTTGCTGCAATAATTTTACGCTCTATGGCTTTTTCGGAATTCCCGTTATTTTTCAAATAATTTTCCCAAGCAGTTTCAAATAAAAGATTTTTATTTTGGTTCGTAGGAAGGCTATGCTCTCTTTTAATTATGTCGTTTTTAACTGATATTTCAATCTGTTCGGCAAGTTTTTTATCGGTTGTTCGACAACTTTTCCGGTATCTTTTTCCTTCGTAAACGAAGTCATAAAAGTAATATTTGCCGTTTTTTACGATTGACATTGCATATCTCCATATTTTACATGCATTTTAAGCATATGAAGATATTATATCACCTATGTGAAAATCTCGCCATAAAAAAGACAAAAATGGGTAAAAAATGGTCTTATTTGATTAAATATGATAAGTGCTTGAAACGGGAAAACCTTATGAAATATGCGGTTTTAAGTGGGGTGGATGACAGGTTTTGAACCTGCGACCACCGGAGTCACAATCCGGGGCTCTACCAGCTGAGCTACATCCACCGTGTAGGGAATATCTTGGTTAATTATTTTATCAGATTTTCGGTTAAATTAAAATATATTTTTAAATTCCTGTCTAAATTCCGGCTAAAACAACGCATCTATGCCCAACGTTTTTCCCGAATCCGTAAATATAATAACTAATTCGCATACTATAAACGTCAGGTTTACGCCTAATTCCGACGGACTTATCCAGTACATGGCAAGCAGATAGTTTAAATTTAAAAATATCGCGGCAAAAGCGGCTATTCTGGTAATAAAGCCCGCCGTTAAAAAAATGCCGGCAAACAATTCTCCCATAACTATTAAGATAGCAAACAAAAATGCGTTCGGAACAGCGACGCGGCTTAGAAATATACCGTAAAACCACAAAGGGTCATGGTTCGCGTAATATGCAAGTTCATTATGAAGACCTGCGAAGAAAGCTGGATTCAGCTTAAAATGCGCCGCATAAAGAAAAAACAACCCTATATATATCCTTAGAAAAGCGTTCCAGATATTAGAATTTTTAGCCGCCATTTTTAATCTTAAACTTTTCGCTTGTTTTAGGTATTTTTATTTTTTTATTATCAATTAATGCCATTATATTATAAAATAATAAAAATAACATCACTATAATTTATTAAGCCCATTATCTTCATAAATTATAAATTATTTTATGATATAATTTTTAAGTGGATAAAATATTTGTGGTTCACGAACATCGCGCAAGCCATCTTCACTGGGATTTAAGAATAGAAGAAAACGGCATCCTGAGTTCTTTTGCCCTGCCCAAGGAGCCTCCGTTGGAGCGCGGGAAAAAGAATCTTGCGATAAAAGTCGAAGACCATCCTCTTTCTTATGCGGGCTTTGAAGGAAATATACCGGAAGGGCATTACGGAGCCGGAGAAGTAAAAATTTGGGACAGCGGAAAATACAGCCTTATAAAAAAAGATAAATCAAAATATATACTGGATTTCAAGGGTAAAAAATTAACGGGAGAATACACGTTATTAAAATTTGCCAAAGCCGGGGAAAACGACTGGCTGTTTTTTAAAAATAATTGAAATAATAAGGGATAACTGAAATAAATAGGGGGTTAACGCTATGAATATCGATTTTGTAGTATCTAAAAGCGCCGAATTTAAAAAAATGCAGTCTTACGGCCAAAGTCCATGGTTAGATAATATATCGCGGTGCATGCTCGATTCCGGCGACCTTTCAAAGTTGGTTCAAAACGGAATTATAACCGGAATAACGTCGAATCCTTCTATATTTGAAAAAGCTATTAATTCCGGAAAATGCGGATATCCGGAAAAAATTAAAAAACTTTCCGAAAAAAAATTAACTCCTTTTGAAATATACGACGCTATTACAATAGAGGATATAAAATCCGCCGCTCGGATTCTTATGCCCGTTTACGAAAAATCTGGCGGCAACGACGGTTTTGTAAGCATAGAGGTTTCACCGGATATAGCTACGGATGCCGAAACATCTACAAACGAAGCTCTCAGAATTTTTTACCTTATAAACGAAAAAAACGTGCTGATTAAAATTCCCGCCACTAAAGAAGGCTTGGAAGTTATTCCTATTCTTATCTCGAAAGGCATAAACGTTAATATTACGTTAATGTTTTCTTTGAATCATTACGTTGCGGTTGCCGATGCGTATATTAAAGGAATAAAATCGGCCCTTGCAAACGGATTCAATCTATCGGGGATACATTCGGTCGCAAGTATTTTTATAAGCCGCGTCGATACCCTCGTAGATAAATTATTGAACGATTTAATAGCCGCCTCGGCAGACCATCCCGCAAAAAAAGAAAGGCTGACGAATTTACTGGGCAAGGCAGGCGTAGCTAATTCCAAAATAATTTTCAATAAATTTAACGAAATTTTCGGCGGAGCGGAATTTAGCGCCTTAAAATCTAAAGGAGCAAATATACAGCGTCTTTTATTCGCCAGCACCAGCACAAAAAATCCTGCATATTACGATTTAAAATACGTAGAGCCGTTTATAGGAAAAAACACTATAAACACCCTCCCGGACGAAACCATCGAGCATATCGCCGACCACGGAAAAATACTTCCCGGCACCGCGGCTGAAGAATTTAACGAATCTATTAAAATAATCGAAGAATTATCGGGATTCGGAATAGATTTAAACGGCGTCGGAGAAAAACTCCAGATTGACGGAGTTAAATCTTTTGAAGACGCTTACGAAAAACTTCTTAATTCTATCAAAAATATTTCAAATATCGTATAATATTTTGGTTTAACTTAAAAACATATCTTTTAATTTTTGCATGCGGGAGGCGTTTGATATTATGAGCATTAAAAAGGGGTTTGACAGAGAAAACCTTACTCACGAAGAAATTGAATTTTTATCCGATTTTACAAGAAAATGCAGAGGAGATATTTTAAGAATGACCACTTTGGCGGCTTCGGGACACCCGGGCGGCTCAATGTCGTCTATCGATATATATGCTGTTCTATACGGTTTTTGCAATGTTTTTCCTGACGACCCCTTTAGAAAAGACAGGGACAGAATAGTTATAAGCCACGGCCATACTACGCCCGGAGTATATTCCGCTCTAGGAAATTACGGCTTTTTTGACACGGAAGACGCCATCTTGCATTTTAGGACTGCTGGTTCCCATTTTGAAGGCCATGTCGAAAAAACGGTGCCCGGAGTCGAATGGAACACCGGCAACCTCGGACAGGGACTTTCTGCGGCATGCGGCTTCGCCTTAAATTCCCGTTTAAATAATCTAAACTATAATGTTTACTGCGTTATGGGCGACGGGGAACAGACAAAAGGCCAGATTGGCGAAGCAAGAAGGTTTGCCGTAAAATATAAATTAAACAACCTTACCGTAATAGTTGACAAAAACGGGCTTCAAATCGGAGGAAAAACTTCCGAAGTAATGCCCGACAATATTAAAGAAAATTTCGAAGCGGACGGATTTCACATTATAGAAATAGACGGCCATAATTTTAAAGAGATATATTCGGCAATAAAAAAAGCCGGCAGCATAGAATCTCCGGTCGCCATTATTGCGGATACGGTTATGGGGAAAGGCGTATCTTTTATGGAAAATCAGGCTAAATATCACGGCGCCGCTTTAAATATAGAAGACTGCAAAAAAGGACTGGCGGAATTAAAAGAACCCGATAATTTAAACGAACTTATCAATAAAAAAAATGCGAAACCGCCTTTAAAGCCTCTAAGGGAACGAAAAGAAATATTTTTTGCCTTAGACCCCGATAACAAACATATAGTATATACCAGAGAAAAAAATACCGATAACAGGTCCGCCTTCGGAAACGCTCTTCACGATATGGCAAAAAACTATAAAGAAAAAAAAGGCCCTCAAAATATTCCTTTCGCTGTGTTCGACTGCGACCTCGAAGGCTCGGTTAAAACGGGCGCTTTCAGAAAAGATTTTCCCGAAAACTTTTTTGAATCCGGAATTCAGGAGCATAACACTGCGGTTATATCCGGCGCGTTATCCACCGAAAATATATTGACCTTTTTTGCCGATTTCGGAGTTTTCGGAGTAGATGAAGTTTACAACCAGCAAAGATTAAACGATATAAACGGTTCTAACCTTAAAGTAGTATGCACTCACTGCGGTATAGACGTCGGAGAAGACGGCAAGACCCACCAGTGCATAGATTACTTCGGGCTTCTTAACTCTACTTTCGGATTCAAGGTTATACTGCCCGCCGACCCCAACCAGACCGACAGGGCAACGCGTTATATAGCATCCCATGAAGGAAATTTCGCACTTATAATGGGCAGGTCTATTATCCCGGTTATACTTGACGAAAACGGAAATCCGTTCTTCGGAGAAAGTTATGAGTTCAAATACGGCAAAATGGACGTGATACGGAACGGAAGAGACGTTGCGGTAATATCTACCGGCAATATGCTTCCGCATGCGCTGAAAGGATGCGAGATGTTGAAAAAAGACGGCATAAACCCGATGCTTTTAAACGTTTCCTGCCCCAGCGATATAGATGCGGAAGACCTGCTTCTTGCCGCAAAAACCGGCTTTATAGTTACTATCGAAGACCACAACGTCAAAACCGGCGTAGGAACGGCAATAGGTTCTTTGCTTGCCGAAAACGGCATCTCGGTTAAATTCAGAAAAATGGGAGCCAGATTTTACAGTTCGTCAGGCAAGCCGGAAGACCTTTACAGGCTGGCAGGTTTGTCCCCCGAAGATTTATACGGATTCATAAAAAAAGAATTAAATAAATAATACGGAATATTAATTATTCCAGCTTCTGCCGTCGGAATTAATAAGGGCGTCCGCCTCTTTAGGGCCGAACGACCCCGCTTCATAGTTGGGAAAGACGGGATTTCCGGTTTTGGACCAGCCGTTAATTACGGATGTAATCAACTGCCATGCAATGAGCATATCGTCGTATCTCGCAAAAAGAGTCTGGTCGCCTGCTATTACATCGTATATAAGCCTTTCGTATGCTTCGGGCGGCGAAAGTTTAAACGACGATTTATAATTAAACACCATATTGACCGGTTCTATATCAAGTTTAAATCCGGGGGTTTTGGCTCCGAAATTTATCGCTATGCCTTCATTAGGCTGAATAGCAATAATTATAGAGTTTTGTTTTATATTTTCTATTCCGATTTTCGCAAACAAGCTGTAGGGCAATTTTTTAAAGAAAATGGCTATCTCGGTTTTATGTATTTTAAGCCTTTTGCCCGACCTGAGATAAAAAGGCACTCCAGCCCACCTGTAATTGTCGATAAAAAGCTTCATTGCGGCAAAAGTTTCGGTAAGCGTATCGGGGGGCACTCCTTCTTCTTCCTTATAGCTTAAAACCTGTTTCGCACCTATTATTCCCCTGTCGTACTGCCCCCTGACGGTATAATTTTTTATATCGTTTAGACTGAGCGGCCTGACGCTTTTTAAAAGTTTCACCTTCTCGTTTCTTAAATCGTCCGCATCCGGAAGCGGAGGAGGTTCTATGGCAACGAGCGACAGCAACTGCATCATATGGTTCTGCATCATATCTCTGATAATGCCTGCTTTATCGAAATAGCCCGCCCTGAAGCCCACGCCTATAGACTCTAAGGCTGATATCTGAATATGGTCTATAAACTTATTATTCCATATAGGCTCGAAAATAGCGTTTGCAAATCTGAACGCAAGTATATTCTGCACGGTCTCTTTCCCAAGGTAATGGTCTATCCTGTAAACTTCTTCCTCTTTAAATACCGAAAGAATTTTGCCGTTTAAATTTTTTGCGCTTTCATAATCGTAACCGAAAGGCTTTTCTATAACTATTCTCGAAAAGCCGTCTCCTTTATATTCGGCGGAAGTAAGTTTTGCGTTGTCGATTCCGTTTATTACGTCGATATAAACGCTAGGCGGAGTGGAAAGATAATATACCACGTTTTTAGGCATATTATATTCTTTTGCTTTAGACGCTATAAAAACGCCTAATTCATGATAGCTTGAATCGCCGCCGTATTCGGAAGTTAAATAAAATACATGTTTGGAAAAGTTTGAAAATTCGTCTTCGTCTATAGGTTTCTTCCTGCAATTTACGTTTAAGGAATCAAAGATAGTTTTTCTAAAAACGGCATCGTCCTGTTTAGTCCTTGCAAAACCGACTATAAAGAAATTATCGGGAAAAAAACCGTCCTCCCATAAACTGTATAATGCGGGAAATATTTTTATGTGCGCTAAATCGCCGCTTGCTCCGAATATTACCATTACTGAAGGTTTCATATCAGCCATTTATCCGCCTCTAATTTTTTATTATTAAATAAATTTATTGCGATAAAGATAATCTATTTTTCCAGTATCACTCTTGCCGGAGCCCCGTTAGAATCTTTTATCTTAACGGGAAGAGCTATAAGTTTATAATCCCCTGCCGCCGCATTAAAAAGATTAAGTCCTTCAATTACGACAATGCCTGCCCCCAACAAAGTTTTGTGGGTATCGTGGCCGACATGATAGCCCTCTACTGAAAGATAATCGACGCCGACAAGAACTACTCCTTTTTCGACCATATATTTCGATGCTTCCGGATTAACGCAAACATAATCCGTGCGAAAATTTTTATCCGCATTATTTATCCACCCGGAATTTTTTGTTTTAAAAAGAAGCCTTTCTCCTTTATGTATATTTAAAGGCTCTAAAAATTCCTTCGATATGGGCGAAACATCGGAGGGTACCTCGATTATCCTGCACGGCCCGATAAGTTTATTTATATCAAGCCTGTCTATTCCTATTCCTTCGTCGATAAAATGGCGGGGGGCATCTATATGCGTCCCGGTATGCACTCCGCAGGTAATTTTGCTGTTATTTGAGGCTGCCCCTTTTTTTATTTCGGAATAGTTGTCTATTTTAACCTCAGGGTCGCTCGGCCAGTGAAGCATGCCGTCCGTTATTTCCATACTGACGTCTATAAACATAATGGATATCCTCTATTATTTATGTATAGGATGCCCGCCGAATTGATGCCTTAATGCCGCCAGCATTCTCGCCGCAAAAGAATTTTCCTGCCTTGACCTGAACCGCATAAATACCGAATCCGCCAAAACGGGTGCGGGGACTGCTTTGTCTATAGCTTCCTGCAGCGTCCACCGTCCTTCTCCCGAATCGTCGACGACGGGTTTAAGATTGGCCAGCTCCGGGTCTTCTTTCAGTGCGTTATTCGCTAGTTCTAACAGCCATGAACGCACTACCGACGCGTGATTCCATAAATCGGAAACCCTCTCTAAGTTTATATCGAAATCGCTGGCTTTCATAATCTCGAAACCTTCCGCATACGCTTCCATCATGCCGTATTCTATAGCGTTATGAACCATTTTTACGAAATGTCCGGAACCGTGAGGGCCGGTATGCAGGTAGCCGTTTTCCGGCGCAAGAGTTTTAAAAACAGGCTCGCAGTGCTTAAAGGTTTCATCTTCGCCGCCTATCATAGAACAGTACCCGTTCTTTAATCCCCAAATGCCGCCGCTTGTACCGCAGTCCATAAATTTAATATCTTTTTCGCCGCAAATTTTTGCCCTCCTAATAGAATCTTTGTAATATGAATTGCCGCCGTCTATTATTATATCCCCTTTTTGAGCGTATTGCAGAACTTCGCTAAGCATATCGTCGGTAGGCTGTCCTGCCGGAACCATAAGCCATACAACCCTAGGAGCAGAGAGTTTTCCCATAAATTCTTCAACCGAGTTGGAACCTATAGCTCCTTTGTTTACAACCATCTCTTCTTTAGAAACTGTCCTGTTGAAAACCGCTACCCTGTGCCCGCCTTCCAACAGCCTTAGCACCATATTCATTCCCATCCTGCCGAGACCTATCATACCTATTTCCATTTTGCAATCTCCTGTTTTAAAATCCGTATTATTTATATTATTTAGAAATGCCGTTACCAAGGCTTTTTCCCACTTCTCTAATAATATCGAGCGGTATAGGCATAATCATAGTCGTATTATTGGTCGATGAAATTTCGTTTAGCGTTTGCAAATAGCGCAACTGAAGGGCCATGGGATTTTCGGCTATAATTTTAGCCGCATCGCTTAATCTCTGCGCCGCCTGAAATTCTCCGTCGGCGTTGATTATTTTAGCTCTTCTGTCCCTCTCCGCCTCTGCCTGCCTTGCCATCGCCCTCTGCATATCCTGCGGCAGGTCTATCTGCTTAAGCTCTACTACCGTAACTTTAATGCCCCAGGAGCCGGTATGCTTATCCAAAATATCCTGAATTTCCATATTTATTTTTTCCCTTTCCGATAAAAGTTTATCGAGTTCTCCCTCGCCGCATACGCTTCTTAAGGTTGTCTGGGCTAACTGCGATACAGCATAATTATAATCGTAAACCTGGACTATGGCGTTTAAAGGATCTACCACTTTATAATATACTACCGCGCTGATTTTTAGAGTTACGTTATCCCTTGTGATAACATCCTGAGGCGGAACGTCAAGCGTTATTATCCTTAAGGTTACCCTGACCATTCTATCTATCACCGGCCATAAAAGTATCAAACCGGGCCCCTTAACCCTGATTGCCCTGCCCAGCCTGAAAATAACCGCCCTGTCGTATTCGTTTATAATTCTTACCGCATTTAAAATTATAATTATCGCAACGATTATTATAACCGCAAAGAAAATCGAACCCGTATCCATATACCCTCCGGAGTCTTTGAAACACTTCACATACCGTTTTACGCCTGCCCGCTTTCGCATGCCGAAGACAAGCGGATAATCAAAACATTCAATGAAGCGGTTAATTTATTTTGTATTTCATATAGGTTTGACTTTAAGCCTGAGTTTATTATCTACTTCCGTTATGACCGCTTTAGAGCCTTTAACTATTTCGCTATCCGAAAAAGCCGTCCATAATTCGCCGTTAACAAGAATCTTGCCTTCCCCTCCTCCTTTAATATCCTTGGCGACCTCTCCCTCTTCGTTTATTAAAGCGGCTCCGCCTGTTTTTACTTTTGCCCTGTAAGCTTTATATCCTAAGTAAACAAAAATGGAAACGAACACGGTTAAAGTAATATAAGTAGGCAGGACAATCCTTATGAAAAAGGCGGGGACGGCATGCATAACGGAAAACAGGATAACTGTTCCGACTACAAAAAAAATCGCTCCGGCGGCGGTAAATACGCCGTAGCTCATTGCAAAGAAATCCGTAACGACTAATACAAAAGCAAAAAATATTAAGAAGTCCGCTAAATAAGCCATATTAAAATTCTTGATGATTTAAATAAGAATATTTTATTTTTAACCGTTATAAATATTATATACTAATTTTTAAAATTAATTTTTAAAATATAATCCTCTTATTTTTTTCATATCTTCCCAAGTTTCTCTTTTAGCGCTCGGATTTCTTAATAAATAGGAAGGGTGATACGTCGGTATTACCGTTATGCCTTCATAATTAAACTCCTTGCCTCTTACCGAAGATATTGCGCCTTTATCGTTTCCAATAATAAATTCGGTAGCGAATTTTCCCAGCGTGCAAATTATTTCTGGTTTGATTATTGAAATCTGCTCCTTCAGGAACGGAACGCACAAGGCTATTTCGTCATCCATAGGATTTCTGTTATCGGGAGGCCTGCATTTTATTATATTTGCGATATAAACGTCTTCTCTTTTCAAATTTATAGATTCTATTATTTTAGTCAGAAGCTGTCCCGCCCTTCCCACGAAAGGCCTTCCCGTATTGTCCTCTTCGGCGCCGGGAGCTTCTCCTATAAACATCAGCTTGCTTTCGGGACTGCCTTCTCCGAAAACTATACTCTTGCGCGCAATGCTTAACCTGCACTTTACGCATTCGTTTACTTTAACGTCCTTTAAAAATTTTAACATATCCGATTTCGAAGCCTTGGAATCCGTTTCGGTTTTATTCCCGGTTTCGGTTTGAAATCCTGTTTTGACTTTCATATTATTTTTTAATGCGGACATTACCGTAAAACTTTCTTTATTATCTGCAATAAAAGATTTTATATCTTCGAAAAATTGTTTTAATTCGATTTCTTTCACAGTTTTAAGCCTAATTTGAAAGCTTTCAAATTATTTTCGGAGCCTTTTCCTTTCTTCAGGATATTTTCTATAGCGGCAATATCTATAGGAATAACGGCCTTTGCAAAGAGAGCGCCTAACGCTATTATATTTTTTTGCGTAAGCGAATTAAAATTTTCCAAGGAAATCGCGTCGAAATCATAATAAAATATATTTTCGGTTATTTTCATTAACTCGGAAACGATAAAAGATATTTCGGGATACGAGGTCTGCCCCATTCTGACGCTTATAGGGATATAGGGGGTTTTATTGAAGATTACTATCGAATTTTTATTTAGATAACACGCTCCCCTCAAAGTTTCTAAAGGCTCTAAAGATATAAGGGCGTTTGCGCCCCCGGATTCTATCATCGGGGAATGCATACTTTTTCTAGGGTCTTTCATTTCGGATTCGTTTTCGTAAAATATATATTTTACGAAAGTTTCGACGTAGCCTTCCCTCTGGGCGCCGCCTCTTCTTTCCGAACCCGACACGTCCTGCAAATCCGAACTTAGGGCGGCATTTTTCATTACCGTTCCCATCGTTATAATTCCCTGTCCGCCGAGACCGACTATCGCAATATTAAATTTTTTCATATATTATTTTTTGTTACATTCATACATTAATCCGGACCTCGCTAGGAACTTCTTCCGCAGATTTAATTTCTGCTCTTTGCCGTAATTTAAATTCGGTTTTTAAATCGAATTCGACTTTGCGTATAGCGCCGTTGGGACATATTTCGCGGCAGACGCCGCATTTTACGCAGGAAGCAGGGTCTATATAGTAATAATCGTTACCCGTTTCTTCGTCTTTTTTTAAAATAATAGCAGGACATGCAAGTTCGACGAAACATTCGTTGCATTTTACGCATCTCGACTTTTGAATCTCGTATAAAGATTCTCCGGCTTCCGTAAATCCGGACCCTTTTTTATTTAAAATCTTATTTCTTCTGGCTTCCTGCAAAATACATTCCCTTTTTGCGATTATCACTTTCACGCCCGGTTCTTTCAATGCGCTTTTAATCTGGGACGCAAATCTTTTTACGCTGTTCGGGTCAAGGCTTTTTACGTAAGAAACGCCGAGGGATTTTACTAAATCTTTTAAATTTAAAACATTTGCGGAAGGTTTCCCGTCGATATCTTTCTGGGTGGAAGGGGTCTTTTGATGTCCCGTCATAGCCGTCCAGCTGTTGTCGAGAATAATATAAAGAATATCGGAGCCGTTTTGAACGGCATTAAGCAGAACCGGAATCCCCGAATGATAAAAAGTCGAATCGCCGACGAGGGCTATAACTTTTTTCTGCTTGTCGAAAATACTTATCGCCTGGCCTATCCCTAAGCCCGCGTTCATACATGTAAGAAAATCCATTGCATTATAAG
>JAKAQA010000036.1 GCA_021811805.1 bacterium
TTTGAAAGCGAAATTAAGGGATAAGCGCATAATGCCATTTCCATAACCGTATTGCCGGCAACGGCAACCTCTTTTATATCCCCGTAATTAAATCCTATTTCATTTTTGTATGAATCTATAAGGGCGTTTATAGTCGATACCGCCCTTTCCTGCAGTTTTTTAACGGAATTTTTATCTAAACCGTTCTGTATCCTTTTTACGGAATCCAGGCCGAATTCCGGATACTGGAAATTCAAGAGGCTTTTAGCCGGAAAAACGTTTTTTCCGCCGCCGGTCAAAACCGCCGCAACGGTCGTCGTACCGAGATCTACACCGAGCGAATATTCCATCGTTATATTATGTTTATATAAATGCCGCCTTCCACGTTTTTATCTAAAACCCTGCCTATCTTATAAAGAGGTTCGCCTTTTATTTTGAATAGCGTTTCCGTTTCCGCGGCTTTGCCTTCGGGAACCGAAAATATTAAACCTCCGGAAGTTTCAGCTCCGAAAGCTATCCATAATAAGGTTTCGTCGATGCCGTTTTGTATAGACGCATACCTGCTGAAATATTTTCTGTTGCGCTTGGTTCCGGCAGGATTAATTCCTTTCTTTATAAGTTCCCGGACCCCGTTAATAACCGGAAGAAGACGCAGGTCTATTTCGCAGCGCGTTCTGCTTGCGAGCATCATTTCGCTAATATGTCCTATAAGCCCGAACCCCGTAACGTCGGTTACGGCGCGAGGCGCTTTTAAAGAAACAGCCAATTCTGAAGCGTATTTATTCAGCTTCGACATAGACAGAGCCGCCTCTTTCATCGTGTCTTCGTTAAGAAAATCCGTGCATATGGCGCTTACGGCAAATCCAGTACCGAGGCTTTTAGTAAGAAACAAAACATCCCCTGGTTCCGCGCCGCTATTCGAATAAATTTCATTTATACCGCATATGCCGGTAACGCTAAGACCGTATTTTATTTCTTTATCGTCTATAGAATGTCCGCCCAGAAGAGCGGCGCCGGCTTCTTTAATCTTATCCAAACCTCCCAGCAGTATAAGATTAAAAACTTCTTTTTCTATATCGTTTACGGGAAAACAGGCGATATTCAATGCCGTTAAAGGCTTTCCTCCCATGGCGTAAACATCGGAAAGGGCATTAGCCGCAGCAATCTGTCCGAAAGAATACGGGTCGTCCACCACCGGAGTAAAAAAATCTACCGTTTGGATAAGGCAGACGGAATCGTTGACTTTATAAACGCCTGCATCGTCTTTATATCCGAAGCCTACTAAAACATTGTCGTTTTCGGGCACCGGCAGTTTTTCTAAAATTTCGGAAAGGTCCTCCGGACCTATCTTGCACCCTCAGCCGTGTGCGCTTGTAAGGCTCGTAAGCTTGTATTTCTTCGACGTCATTTTTTATTTTTTTTATTTAAGGGGTAGGCATTTTTCCGCCCACTATAAGATATTTAAGGTCTTTGTCGGTAAACTTGACGCCGCCTCCGAAATATACCGACCTCTGCGAATTATCGGTTATATTATCGTATCCGGCATCCAAAAATATGTGCCTGTAAAATGTATAGGCGATGCCGGCGTTAATATCCTCGCTGACGCCGTTGTTATCGGCATTAAAGCCGAACGCCCTTGCATAAAGTTTAAGATTTTTGCCCGTATCCGGAACATAATAATTTACGCCTACAGCGCCGGTCGAATACAGCAAGCCGGCAAGAAGCGTAAAGTTATAGAAATTTTTTGCTATCAAAGCATTCAATTTTATGTTATTGGAGTAGCTGTATTGGGTCGCATTAGTAGTTATGCTGGATGGATAGTACGGCGACGACGGAGGATTGTTGGTAGTGTAAGTCGTGGTCTGGGTTTCTCCGTAAGTATTCCCATAACCCATAGGCACCGAAGCCACGCCGAGTTCGTAATAATGTCCGGGAGACGGCTGAAGCTTAACGTTCACCTGAGAAACGGAACCTTTGCTCCTTGCAAGATATTGGGAATTCATATTTACCTTAACCTGAAATTGGCTGTATCCGCCGACTAAATTATTAATTCCTTTAAGCGAGCCGTTAAGATTGTCGTACACCGAATTCCTGTTGACTAACCTGCCTATAGTTCCCTGGCCGTTATTGATTTTAGAAGAAATCCCGTACAGTTCGTTTAAAGTAAGTTTTAATTTTTTTGTATCTGCATTTATATTTTTTAGGCTGTCGTTAATATTGCCTCTATTTTTAGCTACTATATAATTCAAATTTTTAGAAAGCCCCTTTATATTTTCCGTAATGGCGGGAAGTTCCGTTCTTAGATTATAGGATATGGCATCGAAGTTATGGATTGTCCTTGTAATAGCGGCATCGTTCTGCACGGTTAACCCGTTAATATTTTTTGAAATAGAAGCAAAATTGGACATAATTACGTTCACGTTTTGCTGGTTTTCATAAACAAGCCTGTTCAAATTTATCGAAAGCGCCGCGATATTGTGAAGTATGGCCTTTATATTTTCTTCGCCGGTTTTTGTGCCAATCGAGTTTTTTAACGATTTAGAAACTTTTTCCAGGTCTCCCGCGGTCTTGGAAAATTTCATAATAAGGGCGGACATGCTCTGGGGGGATATTTCGCTTCTTATAACTTCCTTATTTAAAGATTCTTTAGTTTCGGACGCCGTCTCTGCGCCTGCCGGAGATATAGATATATAGGTTTCTCCAAGCAGGCTCATCGACCTTATGGATGCAACATATTGCGGATAAACCTTGTACTCGGTTTTTATCGCCATATAAACCCTGGCAAGCCCTTTTTCTAAGCCGATTTTTTCTACGGTTCCTATTTTTATTCCGGCCATAGTAACCGGAGTTCCCGCTCCTATCCCGTTTGCCGATTTAAAATATGCGGAAATAATGTAAGTCGGGGGCTTAAATATGCGTATTTTTCCTACCTTGACCGAAAAATAGGCGAGTATCAGCAAAACCGCAACGACGAAAATACCTACCTTGGTTTCTTTATTGATATTCATAACAAATAAATAAATTTAAATTAAAATAGGTCCTTCCATGCTTCCGGTTATAAACTGTTTAACGACGGGATTGGCGGAATTTTTGAACTCTTCGGGCGTTCCAGATTCTATAATCCTGCCGTCGTAAAGCATCGCAATAATATCTCCGGTTTTGAACGCCCCCGATATATCGTGGCTTATAATTATTCCGGTAAATTTAAATTTATTATGCATAGATATAATAAGATTATTAATCACGTCGGACATAACCGGGTCTAGTCCGGTAGTAGGTTCGTCGAAAAGCATTATCTCGGGATTCAGTATTAAAGCTCTTGCGACTCCTACCCTTTTTCTCATCCCGCCTGAAATCTCGGAAGGCATCTTTTTATCCTGTCCTTTTAACCCTACGTCTTCCAAGACGGAAAAAACCCTGTCTTTTATCTCATTTTCGGAAAGCTTCAGATGGCGCCTCAGCGGAAACGCCGTGTTTTCAAACACGGTTAAAGAATCGAGAAGCGCTCCGTCCTGAAATACCATTCCGAATTTTTTCCTTATCTCGTTAAGCTCCTTTTTTTTTAAGGCGTTTATATCTATGCCGCCTATTAAAACCTTTCCCGAATCGGGTTTCATAAGCCCTATTATGTGTTTAAGCATTACGCTTTTTCCGCCGCCGCTTCTGCCTATAACGACGGTTATTTGTTTGTCGCCGAACTCTATGTTTAAATTATCCAACACCTTTACGCCGTTAAAAGATTTAGACAACCCCTGCAAGATAATCATAACGAAAGATTAATAAAATTAATAAATTTTGTCCTTATATTTAACGGTTTTTAATTAATTAAACATATTAAGTTATATAAGCGCTTATATATAATTTATAATTATATATCCCGTCCTTTAATTAATCAATTAATAATGCGGCAAAAAGGTCAAAATATTTAAAAAAGAATCGAGGTGAGCAAATAATCCGCAAAAAGAAT
Source organism: bacterium (assembly GCA_021811805.1). Lineage (GTDB taxonomy): Bacteria > SZUA-79 > SZUA-79 > Acidulodesulfobacterales > Acidulodesulfobacteraceae > Acidulodesulfobacterium_A. The sequence goes on from JAKAQA010000036.1 coordinate 3,947, forward strand.
ATAGACCGAACTTAACACGACCGCCTGGGTAGTAAACCTTCCGACCCCTTTGGCGCCTCCGGTAGTCTGAAAACCCTTAAAAGTACTTATTACCGCAAGTATCGCCCCGAAAAAAACGGACTTCAATAAACCGTTATATATATCGCTCAGTTTGATATACTGGTATATCTTTTCGATATAAGTAACATGATTGAGCCCCAAAAAATACACGTAAACCACATAACCGCCTATTATGCCTATCAAAGAGCACAAAACAGCCATTACCGGAAGCATAGCCATTGCGGCAAGTATCCGCGGAACCGAAAGAAAATAATACGGGTCCACCGCCATAACTTCCAGTGCGTCTATCTGCTCGGTAACTTTCATGGTTCCTATTTCCGACGCCATAGAAGAACCGCATCTTGCGGTTATCATAAGCGCGGTAAGGACCGGACCGAGCTCTCTTACCATAGACAATGCGACCGTGGGTCCTATCATATATGTAACTCCGACTATTTTCGCGGCGTAATAGGCCTGAAGCGACAGAACCATGCCGGTAAAAAGTCCGGTCAATCCGACAACATAGAACGAATCCATTCCGATAAAAATTATCTGGTCTATGAGATTCTCGAAATTTATAAAATATTCCGGTATAGAAATAAGGGACTCCCACATATAAATCGCGATAGAGCCTAATTCGTCAACGGTATATAATACAAATTTACCGATTTTTTCAAACGGGACGATAATTATATTATTCATAAAACCGCTGTTATGACTCTTCCAGTTCGACATGCCAGTAAGCGTTATCCACCAAATTAAGAAAAGGCATCCATTCTTTGTACATAATGTTTGTAAGGGATATATGGTAATACGGCGACCATTCGGGTTTTCTCGGTTTTTTTATTAATTTCATTCCGGCTCCTTCCGGAGTCCTTCCTCCCTTGGCTCTGTTGCACGGAATACAACTGCACACGACGTTTTCCCAAGACGAGATGCCTCCGGACATTCTCGGAATAACGTGGTCTAAGTTTAAATCGCTTTTTTTAAATTCTTTCCCGCAATACTGGCATCTGTTTTTATCTCGCAAAAAGATGTTGGCTCTCGAAAATTTGATATATCTTTTGGGCAGTTTATCGTAATTAAGCAGAATTATTACTCTCGGCGCCCTTATTGCCCTGCCTACGAGTCCGATAGAATTTGTTTTTTCGGTTACGGAAAGTTCCCGCCATGAGTCGAAACTGAATGTCCTATAGTTTTCGTCAACCGCTTTGGCGATATCTTGATAAAGCAGTATAAGCGCCCTCTTCAGAGATGTAACGTGGACGGGCAAAAAAGACTTATTCAGTACGAGAACGCTTGAAGATACCATAATTATTTTATTTTCGTATTTATAATAAAATTAAATATTAATATATTATATCAATAAAATAAAAAATAAAACACCAAAAAGTCTTATTTTGAAATTAATGCGAGGGCATCCGATATATCTTTAAAATCGTTTTCCAATACGGTTCTCATGTCAAGGAGGTATTCTTCGTTTTTTATTTTTCCGATAATCGGAGTATTGCAGCCGCGGAAAAATTTAGCCAGTCCGGACGAGCTTATTTTTTTATGGACGATGCTCAAAGCAAAAGTCTTAAGCTCGTAATCGGGAAGCGCGCCGCCGCCGACTATGCTTGAATCTTCGACTATTTTAAAATAGAATGAATTTTTATCGATATTTTTAAATTTTTTAATTTTATTTAAAAGTTTTACCGCTTTTTTTCTTATTTCTTTTTCGGTCTGGCCTATAAGAAAAAGGGTCGGAATATTTTTTACGGCTCTTTCGGTATCTAAATATTCGAACAAAACCGCTTCCAGCGCGGCAAGCGTCATCTTGTCTATTCTGAATGCCCTGCTCAAAGGGTTTGAAGCGATCATATCGACATATCCGGCTTTTCCGGCTATGATTCCCGCCTGAGGTCCTCCGAGAAGCTTATCTCCGCTGAACGTAACGATATCTACTCCGGTATCGACGACTTCCTGCGCCGTAGGTTCATAAGGCAGTCCTAATTTTTCCAAACCGACGAAACTTCCGGAACCAAGGTCTTCCATAACGGGTATATTATACTTTTTCCCTATAGCGGCTATATCGCCGCCTGACGGCGCATATACAAAACCGCTCATCCTGAAATTGCTTTGATGGACCTTTAATAATAGGGCCGTATTTTCATTTATGGCGGATTCGTAATCCTGCGGCTTAGTTTTATTAGTAGTTCCCACTTCTACGAGTAGCGCCCCCGATGCCTTCATTATATCGGGTATTCTGAATGAACCGCCTATTTCTACGAGTTCGCCTCTCGAAACGATAACCTCTTTTTTGGCTCCGGCGCAAAAAGACGACAGCGCCATAAACACCGCGGCGGCGTTATTATTTACTGCTAAAGCCTTTTCGCATTTTAAAATTTTTTTAAGAAGATACTCTATGTGAGAATATCTTTTCCCTCTTTTCCCTTCTACTAAATTAAATTCTAAATTGGAATACGAAGACGAAATCTTATATATGTTATTTAGGGCGCTTTCCGGCAGTATGGAGCGCCCTAAATTAGTATGGATAACTACTCCGGTTCCGTTAACGACTTTCTTAAGGCTGTAAGAGAAATTATTCAAATCGTCTAAAAGTTTCTTAACGAAATAATCGTGCGTAAAATTAAAATTATCGGGGTCGCCAATCTCATTTTCGTAATTTAAAAAATCGATTACCGCGCTTCTTTCGGATTTTATTAATTCTTCTATTTTTTCTTTGATAAATTCGCGGGGGAAAGATTCGGCAAGCCTTATTACCGCATTATCCTGAAGAATAGACTGCACGCTCGGAAACCGCTTTAGAATATCCTGTTTTTTATTGTTTTCCATAGTTTATTATAATCTATATAGTTTCAAACGATTTCAGCCTTTTCCCGGTGTGAAAAGACAAAAAATCCCTTAAAAATATTGAACAGTCCGTTAATATTTCTTCATTTACCGCTAATTTATTTATTATAGACAAATCCGACCCGGTCATCAAGTTAGATAAATTTATAAAATTAACGGGCAGTTTCTTGATTTCGGAATATGCGTGTCCCTTATTTTTATCCTCCGCGCAGGATTTACAAATAACGCCTCCTTTTTTTAGGTTAAAATCGAAGGAATTACGCAGATTGCTTTCCGAACATTCTATGCAGTTCGAAAAATTAGGATAAATACCGGTAAATTTAAGAAGATTAGAAATAAAATAAATTTCATATTTAAGCAGGACAGTATTTACCGAAACAGGCATCCGTTCTGCGGCTCCCGTTTCTAATTTATCGAGGCTTTTAAAAATATTTTTTATCAGGTAAAAAATATTTTTGCTATTGTCTCTTTCCTGGCACAAAATTCTTGAAATTTCGGTAAGCTTGGTCAGAAAAAGATATATATTTATATCTTTCCTTAGGTTTTTATAATCTTCGACGATATCGGCTTCATATAAAATATCCAGGGTCATTCCCGGCTTTTCGTAAAATTTTATATTTGTGAGCATTGCCGGTTCAAGTTTGCCGAGAAACCTTTTTTTGCTTTTTCTTGCATTATTGGCAAAGCACGTAATCTTTCCGTAGTCCTCGGTAATATAGCTTAACAGCATATCCGCTTCATTCATCTTTTTTGCGTAAACAATAAAGCCGTTTGTGGAAAGCAGTTTCATAAAATTAAGACCTTTATACGCCCGAATTAAATATTATAAATATTCCGATTATTATAATAAAAACACCCACCCACCTTCTTAGACTTACTTTCTCTTTCAGGAATATTTTAGACAGCAGAACCACTAAAACATAGCCGCTCGACAGCATAGGATAGGCGATGGAAAGCGGCAGTTTAGACAAAGTGAGAAGATAAAAGACCGTTGCAAAAAAAAGCATTATAAGCGCTCCGAATATAAACGGGTCGAAAAATACAAAAATAGATTTAAGGCCTATGCTTAAATGTTCTTTTTTGACCCTCCCGGAGCCTATTTTTTGCAATATTTGCCCTATAGAAGTAAACATTACCGCAAGACTCATAAATATATAAGAAATTATTGCCATGATATTATATTATATATTTTTTCAGTTTCAACAGTTCGGTATAAGTAGGCAGAATATAAATTTTTTTGTCCGGCCGGTTCCATTCCCGCTCAATTTTAAAAATTTTTCTCAATGCCGTTCTCAAATTATGCTCTACCGTAATATTATTTTTATCGAAGCCCGCCGCTTTTAATCTTAAGGCTAAATCGAAGGGTCTGCGGCCGGCGATAACTATTTTTCCGATATTTTCTACGTATTTTTCGAATTCCACGTCCCATATCCATGAAACGTCTCTTCCGTCGGCATCCCTGTCGGAAAACGCGAATAAAACGTTTACGGGATAAAGGCGGCCGTCCCGGTTTCCGGTTATCTTTTCAAGGACGCTGTTAAACCCCGACGGATTTTTTACAAGGTCTATATTTACTTCTAAGTCTTTTATCGTTTTTTTGAAAGACCTGCCGAATTTGGTCTTAAAGTTTTCAAACGAATGCTTTATCGCGCCGTCTCCGATTTTAAAATCTTTTAAAACCGAATAAGCCGCAAGGTAGTTGGCAACGTTGTAGCGTCCGGTCAGAACCGGCTTAAAATCAAACCGGCCGCCGTCCGTTCCGCTGTTGGATATTATCTTTATTCCGCCGGCGTTATCGTCCGAAACTTGAACATCCGGTGCCGGATTCGCGAAACCGCACTTTTCGCATTTAAAATTATGAAAAATAGCACGTCCGTCCGATTTTTCCTCTTTAGAAAGAACGCTTCCGCACTTCGGACAGGCAAAAGCATCAGTTAGGGCCTTTTCCGGTAACCATGCCCCGGTCCGGTCTTTGTCGAAACCGTAGTATATTTTACGGTTTTTTAATTCATAACCTATAAACGAGGCTAACGGTTCAAAGGAAGGCAGAACAAGCAGAGGATTGCCGGATAAACTTTTTACCGCCTTTTTTATTTCAAAAACGGTTGAGTTAACCTCGCCGTATCTGTCTAACTGGTCCCTGTAAAAATTAGTTATAACTACGGCGTCCGGATTCAGCTTGGAAGAAATATAAGGAAAGACTTTTTCATCCGATTCTATAACGATAAAATCGGCGGAAAATTTAAAAACGGGGCCGTCGGAGATACTCAGCCTTTCAAACCTAAAACAGTTTATAACTGCCCCGAAAATACCGTTAGCCATATTAGCGCCGTTTGAATTCGAGCAAACGCCTTTTCCGGCGCTTTTAAGCGTTTCGGCAATAAGGTTTGCCGTCGTGGTTTTGCCGTTTGTGCCGGTCGTTATAATAACCGGAACGCCGAGGGCGGAAACATATCCGGCAAAATCGTCCAAAATATTCTTATCTATCTTCCTTAAAATATGTACGGGTAGAACGTCCCCTTCCCTGCCTAAAAGTTTATTTAATACAAATTTTAAAAAAATATAAAAAAATATTTCCGCTTTATTTTTTTTTCTTAATAACATAATTAATTTAATAACTTATTTTATTTTCCTTGAAATATCAATGGCTTAAATATTGCTTAAAAATTAATCAATTTGATTAACTGCTTAATTTTTATATAAATCCTTTTTGGAACATTAAGGCTTTAATATGAGAAATTAACAGCGGCTGTGAAATTGTCACAAAAACGTAATAAAAACGTAACATTATTGTAACATTGCATTCATGAAACCTTAACAAACCGCTTTATCTTCTCGACGGCTTCCATGGCATTCTTTGCGTAGATATCCGCATTAATCGATTTCGCGTAATCTTCTGTAACTACCGCCCCTCCGACCATCGAAAAAACCTTTACGTTATGTTTCTTAAGTTCTTTAATTACACGCTCCATTTCGGTGACGGTAGTAGTCATTAAAGCGGAAAGTCCCACAAAATCGACTTTATTTTTTAACGCTTCTTCTACTATCTTTTCCGTTTTGACGTTTCTGCCGAGGTCTATAACTTCGTAGCCGTTGTTTTCGAGAAGCATAACGACTATATTTTTTCCTATATCGTGCACGTCTCCTTCAACCGTAGCCATCAATATTTTAGGTCCGGAAGAAGCAGAATCGTTTTTAGGCAATTCGCGTTTAATTCTGTTAAACGCCGTTTTCATCGCTTCGGCGCTTTCCATTACCTGAGGGAGGAAGTAAACATTTTTATCGAAAAGCCTGCCTACTTCTTCGAGAGCCGGAATTAAATATTTATTGCCTATATTCAAAGGCTGTTCTCCGGATGCTAAAATTTTTTCCGCATATTGCTCCGCATATTCCTTTTCTCCGTGGACGACGGCATCGTATAAAAGCTCGCCTTCCGTTTTTGCCGCGCCCAGAGCAGGCTTTTTTTCATTGTTTGCGGAATGAATTTTGGCTTCGTTAGAATATTTGTTTATGTAATTTTTAAAAAGATAATCTTTGCCGAGAAGCGCGTTCATAGCATAAAAATTTGCGATTAAATACTCGTCCTCCGGATTTATTATTGCGGCGCTCAAACCTTCTTTAAGGCATAGAGACAAAAAAGACGAATTAATATAAGACCTCTTGGGAAGGCCGAACGATACGTTGCTGACTCCCAGAACGGTGGGAAGGTTCATGGCCGCTTTATTCATAGAAAGCGCTTCGATAGTCGTCATAGATTTTTCCTGTCCGGCGCTTATCGGCAGAGTAAGAAAATCTACTATTATATCGTAAGGCTTCACGCCGTAATCCACGAGCTTATTATATACCCGGTAAGCCGTTTCAAGCCTTTTTTCGGCCGTTTCGGGGATGCCGTCGTCGTCTAACGCTAAAATCAATACGCCTGCCCCGTATTTTTTTATTAAAGGCATAATCTTCGCCAACTTCTTTTCTTCCCCGCTTATCGAATTTACCAACGGTTTGCCCGGATAAAGCATAAGGGCTTCTTCCAACACATCCGGATTTGAGGAATCGAGCGACAGCGGCGTATGGACGACGCCGGTTACGGCAATTATCCCTTTTTTCATCGAATTTATTTCATCGGTGCCGGGAACTCCGACATTCAGGTCGAGAACGGCGGCTCCCGCCTCCGACTGTCTCGACGCAGTCTTTCTTATGTAGTTCGTTTTTCCGCTTTTAAGTTCTTCTATAAAGTCTTTTTTGCCGGTCGGATTTATTCTTTCTCCTATAATTACCGGCGGATGATTATATCCGCAAGATACAAATTCGGTCCTGGAGGTCAAAAACAAACCCTTTTCTCTTTGTATGCCTTTCGGGGGTAAGCCGTTTTCGTTAACGGCGTCTATCTCTTTTTTTAATGCCGAAATAAACGCCTCGTTACTGCCGCAGCATGCCGAAACTACTCTTACGCCTATCAAGGCAAGCTCCGGAATTAAGGACGTAAAATCTTCCGGTTTCCCGGGAAAAACGGTAATTCCGTTTTTTAATTTCGGTATGCCTGCATTAGGCTTGGAAATTAAAGGCATATCCGTTACCGAAGCCATTTTTTTTAAAATTTCGTAAATTCCAGCCGGACCCACGGAGCAGTTTGCGCCTATTACGTCGGCTCCGAGGCTGTCGGCGGTTACCGCAAAAACCTCCGGCGTAGTTCCCAGTATAGTTCTATAAGTGCCGTCGAACGTCATCATTGCTATAATAGGCTTATCGCATAA
>JAKAQA010000037.1 GCA_021811805.1 bacterium
CCGATCCCCGCCTTTTTAGTTTTACGGCAAGTTTTCTTCCGGTATAATCCGCAATAATTAGTGATAAAAAAGAATAAACGGAAAAATATCCTATAAAAAGCCTTGAAACATAAGTAACTTTAAACATAAAAAGAACGGCGTAAATCAAGAATACGGATATAACCGTTATTTCAAAGAGCTTTATTATATCCGATTTAAAACTTTCCGCGTTAAGGTTCAAATACATTCGGAATAAAAAAAGCAGGAAATAAAAAATGAAGGCTATAGGAATTAAAAGCCACAGGTAATAAAAAATAGAATAAAGCTTATATCCTATAATAACGGGGGTTATCAGATTGTATGTAATAAAAGCCAGGAAAAAACCGCCGCAGACGAAAATAACGGAAAATATATAAAAATACTGCGCAAGAATTTTACTTCTTTGAGATAACATAATCGAAAGTAATTATAATTATTATTTAAACATATTATAAACCTGAGGCGGCGGCGGACATCGCCAGGAAAAAAAGCCATAAGTTCGCCAGTTCGTCGTTGGACATGTTCGATACGCCGGCGAAAGAGCCGTAAAATATTATGCTCGCTCCTATGGTTATTGCGGCTATTTTGCGTATAAATATATCGCGCGAACCTATAAAAAGTTTAAACGGATTTTTTAAGGCCAGGAAAAAAAGCCACATAAGCGCCGCAAAGCCGAATATTCCGGTTTCCGCAAGCGCCTGCATATAGCCGTTTTCCGGCCAGTCGTCGTATAAATCGTAAATTTTTTTACCTGTTTTAGGATTGCAGTACCAGGGAAACCTGACCCCTTTATGCGCGTCGAAATACTTTGAAAACGCCCCTACTCCCACGCCGGTCAATGGAAATCTTTTAAAAACCGCCCATGCCGATTCTATTAAAGCTATATGGCTTTCTATATCTCCGTGATTTTTCAGTTCAAGCCTGTATATTTTTGGATTAAACATAGAAAAAATCCTGCTTTTGAATGTTTTGGACACCGAAAAAATTCCGATATTCAATACTAAAAGCAGAATAACGGCCGCAAAAAAAAGCTTCTTCGATTTCAAATACATTAAAACAAAAATTGCCGGTATAATACCGAGCCACGCCGACCTTGCCTTTGCAAACGCTATATCGAAAAATCCCAAAAGCAGGATAAACCCGAAAAAAACGCCGGATGCAGCTTTCGGTATTACCCCGACAAAAGATATACCGCCTTTTTCGTCCCGTTTTTTAAAATCCAGCAGATAATAAGCCGTAATTACTATTAAACCGTAAGAAACCTGGACAGGAAAACCCACCCAGTTGCCGATAGGTCCGGTAAGCCTGTTTTGCGAGTGAAGGGCATTTATAAAAATTCCCTGAAAAAATCCGTAAATTATCGCGGCGCATATGGAAAAAGTAAAAGTATAAACCATAAATTTTATTCTTTTTCGGGTACTTAATAAACCCGCAGCGGCAAAAAAGAATAAAATGAAATAAAATATCTCGCCGCCTTCGTTTAAACTGTCCTTCAGGCTGTACGTCCAGATAAACGAAGACAGGACTATCGCGGGATATATCAAAAGAGGGGTATTAAAACCGGTTTTAGGGAAGGAAATATCGCGTTCGGCAATTTTATACGCAATAAAAAATATAATTGCGGCCACCATTCCGAAAACGGCAAAACCGTCTTTAAGAGGTATAAAAAGCGCAAATAAAAATATTCCGAAAAGGCCGGCTTTTTCAAAAACACCGCTTAGCCCCGGTTTCCTGACGGCAAGCGCGATTAGAAAGGCGGCGGAAAATACTATGGCTATAATTTTAATTAAAATCGTAAGATTCAATATAAATTACCATTCTATTTAATAATGCCGTAATACAGGCTTTCATAAACCTTCGCGGAATCTTCCCATCCGAAGTGTTTATTTGCGGAATTAACGACGAGACTGCCCCATTCGGCGCCGTCTCCAATATAGCGGTTATATAATTCGTTCAGCGCCCATGCGATACCGTCGGGGCTTGTATGTTTGATAAGAATCCCGGACGGGTTTTTTACGCCGGCGTCCATAATATCGGAAACGGTATCGTGAAGGCCTCCGGTGTCTCCGGCCGCGATGATGCAGCCGTATCTCATAGCTATCATCTGCGACAGGCCGCACGGTTCGAATTTTGAGGGCATTACGAAAATATCCGCCGCCGCATATATTTTATGGGACAGCGCTTCGTCGTAACTGCCCGTCATGGCATAAACCTTGTCGCCGTGAATTTTAGACAGATAATTAGCTTTTCCTTCTATATAATCTTTGCCGCTTCCAAGAATAACGGCCTGGAACGGAAAATCGCTCCAGTTAAAAAGCGCGTCTAAAAATTCGTTTATGCCTTTTTCTTCCGTTAATCTGCTTACTATGCCTATAAGAGGAAGAACCTTTCCGTTGTCGCCGGTCTTCAGCGGCATGGAAATATCGGAGAAAAGAGCTTTTTTATTTTTAAGCTTAAAATCTTTCCATTCGCCGTAATCTTTCAGCTTATATGTATCTTCCTTTAAATTCAAGTTACTGCTTATAAGCCGGTCTGTTTTAGGATTCCAGTAATCTAAATCGATTCCGTTAAGTATTCCCTTAAGCCTGCCTTCGTTTTTAAGGCTCTTCAATTCGCCGTCGAGCCCGAATCCGAATCCCGGAGAGGTAATTTCGCCGGCATACGTCGGACTTACCGTCGTAACGACGTCGGACAGCTTCATTCCGCCTTTTAAACTGTTAAAAGTTCCGAAATGCTCGTAAGCCGAAGAAGAATTATATTTGAAGTCGAGGCCGATATCGTAAAAATCGTCTATGCCGTAAACGCCTTGATATCCGAGGTTATGGATAGTAAAAACTATGGCAGGCCTTAATCCTTTCGCATTTACATGCCTGCCTAGTTTAGCGTTCAATATGCCTTCCGTCCCGCCATGCAGCCTTACTTTTTCGTCCCCGAAAGTCTGCCTTACGACGGCAGGAACCAGCCCCCCCGACCAGTCGTGCGCATGGACGACCAGCGGAATACCGAGAATCCTCATAGCATATACCGCCCCGTGCGCAAGCATGGCATACCTCCACAGATTGTCCTTATAGGCGCAAACCCCTCCGTGGGAACCGTAAACATCCTCCCTGTTAAAAAAATGATTCTGCTCTACAAGGACGACGGGGATATCGCCCATTGCAAATCCGGTTTTAATTCCGAAATCGAAAGGAATCTCGCCGAAATTTACCTTGCCGGGCGGATAAACTTTCCTGATATCTATTAAATTTTTTGGAATTATATTTTTGTAGTAAGGAATAACGACCCTTACGTTCATGCCGGTTCTCAACAGCACTTTAGGGAGGCTTCCCATAACGTCGCCCAAGCCTCCCGCTTTGACTAACGGCGCCATTTCCGCCCCCACAAACCATATTTCGTTATTAAACTCGCTCATTTTTCCCGACCCGTAAAATACGTAATATATTTAAAAAAATATTCAAATTTGTCTTTTTAAGCAATTTTAACTCGGTATCAGAGTTTAAATACATTTAAAACCGTTCCTTTCCGATATTTTCTATATCTATAGATATTATACTACTAAAATCTTCTCCCGGAGTTAAATTAAAACTATATTTAAGTTCCGCCCCCTGAAAAATCCTCTCGTATCCGTTTTCGGAAAGAGAAACGGTGGTAAGCGGTTTAAAAATTAAATCGTATTTTTCAAGAAATTTTATTTCGGTCCGTTCTTTTATAATTATTTTGGCGCCCCAGAAAGAATCGCTTAAATATACATGGTTATCCGCTCCGGTCTCTATTTCTTTTTCTATAGGGTTATTTATCCCTTTTATGTCCCCGCCGATATCGATATTTACTGCGGGACCGTCCCCGCCGGAAAACGCAAACCTATAAATAACGTCTAACCTTCCGGCCGTTTCCGACTTGGAATCTATAAAAAATTCAAGCGTCCTGCCTGCGGTTATATTTAAATTTACCATGATTTTGCCGCCGCCGCCTGTTTTTCCGGCGCATTTAATGCCGCCTTCGGAGTTTTCTTTTAAGAAGCCTCCAGCTTTAAGTTCGATACTGCCTTTATCTATATATTCCTCTACGGATTCGTCTTTAAAATAAATATTTTCGCCGTTAAATAAAATTTCGAAAGCCGGAAGGATGCCTTTACGCGTTATTAAGTCCTCATCGCATAAATCCGAAGGGTATTTCGCCTCTTTGTGTATCGTTTCGGGAGGATTGCCGCCCCCGTTTCCGCCGTTTTCGGAACCGCCGTATATTTCTCCGTCCGCCGTTTTTTTATTGCCGTTTTCCTTCAGTTTTAGAATATCGTATTCGTCATGGAGGCAAAATACGTCTCCAAGCGAATGTATTAAACCTTTTTCTATATAATCCAGCGCGATAAAAGAACCTGCGGAGGGCTTATATATTATGCACCAGAAATCGTTTGAAAAAAATATTTCGTTTTCCCCGTCGGAGTCGAAGTCGTAATATTCTTTTTCTATGCGTTCTTTAACGGCTTCTTTATACATCCCGTACGACGATAAAAGGGCGGTATGTATCCCCCTTCTCAGGTGCGGAAGATAAATTCCGCCGAACACGCCGTGCCAGTAAGCATCGTTAGCCTGCGATTTCATAAGTTCGTTTAAAGCGTCGCCAAGGTGTTTGCGGCAGTTTTCGGCGGGATAGTTTATTTTATAGCTTAAATGCATCATTCTTTTGTGATGCAGGTTTGCTTCGGGATATCTCGTCAAAAAATTATGCCAGATACCTCCGCTTAAAGGAGCGGACGGATATCGAGCCTTTATCTCTTCGTATGCGTTCCGTTGGGGAATCGAAAGCGTCCACTCGCCCATCTCCCTGTAGCTCGACATAGGAAGATATACCGGAACCCTCGACTGCCGTCCGCCCCCGCCGGAGCCCTCTTTTAAAATATCGGAAGGAAGTTCGAATTTTATCCCGTAATAATTATTATTAGAATTTGCTTCGTTAACGAAATTATCCAACCATCCCTTATTTCCGTCTTTGCCGTAAACCCATTCGTAAGTATCCGGCCACCCCCCCATTTTCTCGCCGTCGTCGAACATAACGGAAAGTTTGGAGCATCTGCCGTTTAAATATAATATTTCGTTCAAAGATTCGTCCGGTTCGGCAAAAGGTATCTTATACCTTAATCTTTCGTGTATAGGAAAAACATCGAGATACTGCCCGCCGTATTCGGTCCTGAAAATATTATCTATGCCTTCCGGAGAGACGCCTGCTTGAAAAAATTGAAAATCGTCCAAAAAAGCATAGTTTAATCCGGCTTCCTTTAAGTCTTTTATAATATCCGGCTGCCATATTCTTTCGGTTATCCATGCTCCCGACGGATATTTGCCGAAAAGTCTTTTCAATGACGCGTTAAGCATTTCAAGCTGTCTTAACCTGTCCCTGCAGGGAATGGACGCGAGTATGGGCTCGTAATAGCCTCCACCTATAATCTCTATAGCGCCCTTTTCGACCCCTTCCGAAATAATTTTAATTAATTCAGGGTCGTTCTTCTCCCACCATTCGAGAAGGATCCCCGAAACATGAAGGCAGAATTTTACGTTAAGCGCGGAAAGAGTCCTTATAAGCGGACTGTAAGATTTCATATGCACTTCTTTAAAAACAAAATCGAAATTTCCTACAGGCTGATGGCAGTGGAAACCTAAAATAAATTTAACCGTCACTCCTCATGCCCCCTCTTCATCATTCCGCCCATTTCCGCTATGATATTTTTAGAAGAAGACAGCGATTCGAATAATTTCTCCGGAACCGGCATCCCTGCGGCAAGATAAATATTTTTTAAAAAATTCCTGAAAATCCTTTCCATGGAAGACTGGGAAAACAGCGGGCTGTCGTAACCAAGCCACCAGAACCAGTCGGAGCCTTCCGCCGCCATAAGATTTTTCACGGCGGCTTTTATATTCTTTTCTTTAATAGTTCCTTTTTGGATGGAATCGGATAACGCGTTTTTAGCCTCGTTCAGCAATACCCATGCTTTATTTTTCTGCTCTTCTCCCACCCACATTCTTAAATTTCCGTTTACCCATGAACCCGGCATAATATAATCGAGTTTAATACAGTCTCCGTCTCCGCCGCGGTTCATATCGAAAACTTCGTTTAACAGCACGGGATTTATTTTGACGGACGAAGATACTAAAGAATATAAATCGTTCAAAAAATAAAAACCGTTTTCGTAATAATATTCCCATGCGTTCTCGCCGTCCAGTATAATCGAGACTATCGCATTTTTATCGAAATCGTCTATGGCATTAAGTTTATGGGTAAGATTGTAGGCGGCATCGTCTCCCCGCCATTTTGCGTAAGTAAAACCGATTAAATCCGAAAGCCCCGAATCCCTGAAAATTATTTTAAGCTCCGTATTTTTCCATTTATAAACCCTGTAAAGCGGTATAATGTTTTTGCCCTGCATAAATGCAGGCTGTCGGGAGTTTACGCCTAACGACGAAGATAAAAGCTCTTCGCCGCTGGCGCAGATATTTATGCCGTATTCGTCGAAAAGGTCGAGTGCTTCCGAAGAAAGCGCCCCTTCGGAAGGCCATAAAGCCCTGATTTTATCCTTGCCGTACGAATAATATTCGTTCAATGAATCTAAATGTCTTTTTGCGCTTTCTATCCCGCCGCGGTATTGCTCTATGTAAACCGGTTCGTAGGCAATGCCGGTCATCTGCGCCGCTACCCCTCCGCAATGGACGTCTAAAAGAAGCGGCATAATAGGATGATAATGAGGGGAAAAAGTAATTTCGTATTCTCCTTTCTTTTTCGCGTTCAGTTCTTTAAGCCTGCTCTTTTCGAGCATATCCGGATATTCCGGAAAAGAAGCCGGAGGGCGTCCGCCTTTAACCGCCGGAAATCCGTATAAAGAAAGGCCGTATTTCATCCACTCCAAAAGCCTTTTAAGAAGAAGCCTCCTGTCGTCCAAGGTAAAATTAGAGGCTTTTCTGATAAAATAATTAATAACCGGGTCGTATTTTTTCATCCATTCGCCGCACCATGAAAGATGAAACCAGACGCATAAATCGAAATAAAAAACATCGTTTAAGTAATGTCGGTTAACATCTGAAGAAGCAAGGTCGTAGAGGACTTTATAGTCGTCGAATCTAGAAACCATCCGCTCGTAGTTTGCCCACCTGTAATGGTCGGACATCCATAATCTTATATCGCTTATATCGGCGGCGTCGGCGCCGCGGTCTAAAGTTTTAAGAAGCAGCGGCCTTAAAAAACGGTCGGGCAGGATGCTAACGGCTTTATCCTCTCTTTTCTCTTCAAGGGCATTTTCTATGCGGTAATTATAATCCTGCCACTGGTCTATCAAAACGGGGGTAATGTTTATGTTCGCTTTCATGCCGGGATTTGCCGCAATATTAAGGGGCATGTCGATATAATCTTTTATTGCGTGAAGATAAACCCATGGAAGCATAAACTCGCCGTTATTATCCCGGTAGTCGGGCTGATGCATATGCCACCATAATACTAAATTCATCTAATTTATATTCCTTTCGTAAAATCTAGCATATGTTTTTTCCGTACAAACCTTTTGCATCCAATCGCGGAAATAAATTATCTTTATGGGATATGTCGTTAAACCAGGCCGTATCTAAAGGTTCTTCGCCTATAGCCATCATAATGCATCTTTTTGCCCTGGCCATATGGGCTTTAATCCTTCTTTCGGCATAACTTACCGCCTGTCCGGTAGTAAGCATAAACGGCCAGTCGCTGGATTGGGCTAAAATAAGCTCTCTTGCCGCCTGATTTAAAACTTCGGGATATTTTACACGATTATACCCGTTTTTGCAAATATCTATCAATGTTACGGACAGGTCCGACAAAAAAGGCTGTATTAAGTCGTTTTTTCCGTTAAGCCACACCTCAGCGTATCCTCCTCCGCCCCATGACGACGTAGCGGGCTGAGCTATAAATAATCCGTTTTTGGCATTATTTTTATTTATTTCTTCGAGAATATCGGCGGAAAAAACCGAATCTTCCTTTTCGTATTTTTTCAATAAACCTTTAAGATTATAAATAGTCCTGTCGGAAATGTCTATAGCTTTTGCCGGTTCGACGAAATTATTCTCGTCCATTCTTCTGAATACCGCTTCAAGCCACCATGGACCTTCGAACCACCAGTGTCCGAAAAGTTCGGCATCGTACATCGACACGACGACCGGTTCGTCCATAAACTCTTTTAAATATTCCGTCTGAAGTTCCCTGTGATAGACGAACTGCGCTCCGTGCTCGTAAGCCTGGCGTTTCGCCGCAGACGGCCTGTAAGCGTCTTTATAATTGCCCTGTCCGGTAATGGCATAATACTTAAGCCCCGTAAACGTCTTAAGGCTTCCGTGCCTTAAAGGCGTAAGGTGGGGCAGGTCCAGGTCGAATCCTACGTCCCTGTAAAATTCCCTGTAAACCGGCGTTCCGGGATACCCTTCTTTCGACGACCAGACCTGCCTTGAACTTTCGGGGTCCCTGCCGAACATTACGACGTTAAACGGCGTTACGATGGGCGAAAAACATCCGTTGACAGGGTTAGGGTTTGCCGAATCGATGCCGTGCCGGTCTAAAAAAGTATAATAAATTCCGTATTTATTAAGTATCGCATCGAATCCTTCGGTATAACCGCATTCCGGAAGCCATATGCCCTTAGGGGTAATGCCGAGAATGTCTTCGTGGGTTTGTATTCCGACTTCTATCTGCGCCGCTATCGCCTCCGGTTCCCCTACCATGGAAATTAAAAAAGCGTGGGTAGCCGCCGAAGTTATAATATCCAGACGGTCTCTTCTAAAATGCTTCAAAAACTCGCCGATTAGATATTTTCCGCCGCCGTTTTTAATTTTTTGGTACCAGTTTTTATATCTCTGCCTGTAAAATAAAGTTACGGGATGGAATTCGGGGTCCCCTTCCGTCCTGAAAGCCTCTTCGTCTAATACCTTAAGCCTTACCCTTATATACTCTTTAAGCCGCTCCGACAGCAAATCGTCGTTCATCATGCTCAACAGAGTAGGCGTAAGGGATATGGTCAGCTTAAAATCCACGTTGTCGTTTTCAAGATTATCGAAGGATTCGAGAAGCGGAAGATACGTTTCGGTAACAGCTTCGAAATACCATTCTTCTTCTAAATATTTAGAACTTTCGGGATGCCTGACGAACGGCAGATGAAAATGCAAAACAGGCAGCCATTTGCCCGCAATATTATTCTTGTCGCGCATAACAATCCTCTTTTTATACAAATTTATATAAATAAATTACGTATTTCCTTAAGCCGCCGCTATTTTATTCCTTCGCCTGAAACGGCAATGCCCGCGCCGGAAGCCGAAAATCCTGCGCCGGAACTTGTAATATTGACGGGAAGCCTTTTTCCGCCGGGTATGCTTTCCGTAGCCCCTATAAGAACGGCGGTCTTGGATATTTTTCTTTCCATTTTTAATTTAGGCAGTTTTTGCAATAAGCATGAAGGAGGCCAGACCGGACTTCTCGCGATAAAAATAAAGTCTCCTTTTTCCGTCAGATATCCTATCTCCACCCATGTCTGCGACAGTTCCAAACCCTCCGGGAAAATAATATACCTGCTTCCGAAACGGCCGTCGAGAACCTCATACCACAACATATCGGCGTCTTTATAAACCCTGAGTATAGGCTTTGAATTTTGCGCTTCCGGTTTTTTTCTGAATCTCCACACGACCTGCCTTACGCTCGGCTTCTGAAAATAAATTCTTACTGAACTTTCGCCGCTAATTTCTGCAGGCTCTCCCGCTTCAAGCACGGGAATATTTTCGGACGGGCTGAGCAGGCTCCAGTTTAGGGAAATTAAATCAATCTCTTCGCCTATATTTCTTTCCTGCACCGCATATTCGGTTTCGCATATCTCGGCAACGTCTCCCGATAAAACGCCGGTTTCCGATGCTTTAGCTTTCGTTTCCGGTTCGGTTTTTTCGGCATATTTTTGAATTTTTTCCTTTTCTTTTGCGGCTTTTACTTTTGCGGGCTTAATTTTAGCTTCGGGAGCGGGGCCGGCTTTTGCTTCGGGTTTTTCTCTAAGCTGTTTTACCGTTTTTGCGGCGGGCTTTTCTTCATTCGGCTTGAGCGTTTTTTTGGCCGTTTTTTCTGCCGCCGCAGGCTTATTTTCCGTTAAAACGGCTTCCGCGATTTTACTTAATTTTTTAACGGCCGGAGTTTTAACGAATTCGCTTTTTACGGCTTTATGCGTATCGAAATTATAATTAAAAACTTCGAAATCGAAAAAATTCGGCTTGCGCCCTCCTATTAAACTGTAATTTACTATATCTATGCCGAAGTTTTCTTCCACGCGCCCGAAAAGCGCATCTCCAAGTCCTATAAGGTCTTCGATGTCTCCGCCGGTTAAATCCGCTCCGCCGGAAAACAGAATACGGCCGGCGAATACCGGAGTAAATAAGCTGGAAAGCCGCCTGCGGTTATATTTTAAGCTGTCCTCGGCCGCTTTTTTTTCTAATTTTTCGATGAGTTTGTTTTTCTTTTTTTCGTCGGGATTTTTTGAATAAATAATTCTGCCGGTTTTAGATTTAGTTTCTATTATTATTTCCGGGTCGAAAATAACGGTAATCTGGAAATCGTCTTTCATTTTAGGTCACCTTTCAGATAAATTGAGAGATTATTAAAACATTTAAAACATTATTAATAATATCACGAAAATTTGTTTTTTCAATTAATTCATAAAAAAATAATTCATAAAAAAATATTGTCTAAAAGCCTTACGCCTTTAAATCTGACGGCCGCCAGCAAAATATCCCCGCGTTCGGCGTCCGTCTTCCCTCCGCCCAGTCCTTCATCCGTAATTTTTGCATAATCTATCGCAAACCCGGCGTTTATTAATTCTTTTATAACGAAAGAAGTTAATTTTTCGGACGATTTTTCTCCGCCTTTGAATAAATCCGCAGTCTTTTTTAACGCGCCGTAAAACGCGCACGCCTTTTTTTTGTCCTCTTCGCCGAAATAAACGTTTCTGGAACTCATCGCCAATCCGCATTTTTCCCTGACCGTTTCTACCGGAATAATTTTAACGCCTAAGAAATAGTCTTCCGCCATCTTTTTAATCAAAACATACTGCTGATAATCTTTCAGTCCGAAAAAAGCAAAATCGGGAGCTGCTATGCAGAACAGCTTCATAACTACGGTAAGAACGCCCTGAAAATGCTCCGGCCTGAAAACCCCTTCTAACATCCCCGAATATTTAGGGTTTATTAAGAAGGTTTCGGTATTTTTAACGATGTCCGAAGGCGGATAAAAAAGGCAGGATACGTTCATATCGGACAGTATTTCCGCGTCTTTTTCAATGTCCCTCGGATAATTGTCGAAATCCTCGTTGGGCGCAAACTGCAGAGGATTTACGAATATGGAAACTACCGTTTCGCCGTATTTTTTCGCTTCTTCGACAAGTTTTTTATGTCCGGCGTGAAGTTTGCCCATAGTCGGAACTAAAGAAACCTTCTTCGACGCTTTCTTTAAATTCCGTGAAAACTGTTTCATTTCATCAATATCTGTTATAATTTTCATTTCCCGCCT
>JAKAQA010000038.1 GCA_021811805.1 bacterium
GAAAAAAAGGATCTAACGATTTTATAAACATTATTCCGCCTAATTCCATAGAAGCGGAGAAAGCTTTGCTTTCCTCGATATTAATAGATAATTCCCAGATAAATTCGGTACTGGGAATTATCTCTCCCGAAGATTTTTACGACAGCGTAAACTCCAGGATTTTTAAAGTAATCGCAAAATTAAGCGAAAAAAACGAGCCCGTAGATATAATAACGATTTTAAACAGCTTAGAAAAAGACCCTGATTTCTCTAAAGGTTTTTCCGATTTCGATTACAACAACTACCTTTCGTCCCTTTTTGAAATGCCTGCCGGACTTTTTAATATCGAACAGTATTCAAAAATCGTAAAGGAAAAATCAACCCTGAGAAATCTTATTAACGCTTCTAATAAAATCAGGCAGAAATGCTACGAACAGACCGACGACATAGAAAATATAATAGATTTTACCGAAAAAACTATATTCGACGCAACGGAAAAAGATTCTCCTCAAAATTATGTAGAAGTCTATCCTTTAATAGTCGATTATTTTAAAAAACTTACCTCAAAAAAACATGAAGACGACGTTATTACCGGCATTCACAGCGGATTAAACTATCTGGACGAATATACAAACGGCTTTCAGCCGTCCGACCTGATTATTATAGCGGGGAGGCCTTCAATGGGAAAAACGGCTCTTTCTCTCTGCGTTGCGAAAAACATAGCGGTTAAGAAAATCCCCGTAGCCTTCTTTTCGCTCGAAATGTCTAAAGAACAGCTTGCCACGCGTCTTCTGGCTATGACGGCAAAAATAGACTCTTCCTTTTTGCGGAGGGGCAAAATTCATAATCCCGACATAGAAAACATACATAAAGCCCTTGAAATACTTGAAGATATACCGATATACATAGACGACAGCGCAGGCATAACGGTAACGGAGTTAAGAGCCAAAACCCGCAGATTAAAAAGAGAAAAAAACATAGGAATAGTTATAATCGACTATCTTCAGCTTATGAAAGCTTCCCATAACATAGAATCGAGGGAACAGGCTATAGCGGATATTTCCCGCTCGCTAAAAGGCCTTGCAAAAGAACTTAATATCCCGGTAATAGCTCTTTCGCAGTTAAATAGAATGGTCGAATCGAGGCAGGACAGAAAACCTCAGCTTGCCGACCTTAGAGAATCCGGAGCGATAGAACAGGATGCCGATTTAATTATGTTTGTTTACAGGGAAGAGGTTTATAAAAAGGATACGGAAAATAAAGGCATCGCCGAATTGATAATCGGCAAGCAAAGGAACGGTCCTACCGGCATCGTCAAGCTTTCTTATATCGCTCAATATACGTCCTTCGAAAATCTTGCGTACGAAGACGGAGAAGCGTATATCTAATCTATCGACAATGCATAGCAGCTAAACCTGCTGCGCCTATAATTCCGGCATCTTCTCCTAATCCCGATTTTAATATCCTCAGGTTCGATGTCGATGCCTTAAGCGCCCTTTTGCCTACCTCGCTTTTAACTATATCGAACAGGTCGGAAATACCGTCTATAACTCCTCCGCCGAGTATTATTACGCAGGGATTCAATAGATTTACCGCGCTGATTACGCCGTCGGACAGGTAAAACCCTGTTTCTTTAATTAACTCGGCGGCTTTTTTATCGCCGGCTTTATAAGCCCGGGCTACCGTTTCGGCCGATATGCCGCCGATGCCGCCGCCAGCCGCATTTATAATATTTTTAAAGCCGTTCATATCCGCGGCGGCTCTTTCTTTAGCTATATTTGAAATTCCGAGTCCTCCGGCATACGCTTCGAGACAGCCGGAATTCCCGCAGATGCATTTTCTGCCTCCCGAAACAACGGTTATATGTCCTATCTCTCCTGCGGCATTAGAACAGCCTGCATATAAAGACCCGTCGATTATTATTCCCGAACCTATACCGGTTCCGACAAAAATGCATATAATGTTATTTTCGCCTTTTCCCGAACCGAACTTCCATTCCCCGTAAGCAATAGCGGTTAAGTCGTTTGTTATATAGACGTCTAAGCCGGTTTCTTTTTCGAGTATATACTTTAGGGGGACTTCGCGCCAGTTCAGGTTAGGAGAAAATAAAACGGAGCCCGTCTTATCGTCTATCTGCCCCGCTATACCTACTCCTATAGATTTAACGCAGTATTTTTCGTTAACTTCTAAAAATCTTTTTATATTGCGTATTATAAAATCTACCTGCTTTTCCGTTTCATTCAGCGATTTACCGAACGAAACGGAAAAACGGCTCTTTACGGCTCCGTCTTCGCCGGAGATTCCGCATCTTAAATTTGTGCCGCCTATATCTATTCCTGCCGTATTCATTTCCATATTATCTTAATTCCAAATATCAGGAATTATCGCCATCGTCGTCTGCCGCTATCTCGACCTTTTTACCTTTATGCTCGCCTATTATCCTGTTTCTGCCGCTGTTTTTCGCCTCGTAAAGAAAATCGTCCGCAATTTTTAAAATATCGTCTATGCTGTTTATCCTTTCGTCCGGCATAGCGGCAATTCCTATGGAAATGGTAACTTCGCCCTGCAACTGCGTAAACCTCTTATTTTTTATCAGATTTTTTAATTTTTTTGCAGAAAGAACGGCTCCGTTAAAGTCGGTCTGAGGCAAAATTATGACGAACTCTTCTCCTCCGTATCTTGCGGCTATATCTATATTTCTGATATTGCGCTTTAAAATAGAGCCTACCTGCGATAAAACTATATCGCCGGCCTTATGTCCGTAAAAATCGTTAACTTGTTTAAAATGGTCGATATCTAATATCATAACCGATAAACTGCTACCGTATCTTTTTGCCTTGTTGAATTCGGATTCCAAAACCTCGTCCATTTTTCTTCTATTGTAAAGCCCCGTTAGTTCGTCGGTAATGGAAAGTTCGTTTATCTTCCTGTGTATCTTCGCATTGTCCAAAGATACCGAAAGCTCTTTGACGGCATGTTCTAAAAATGCTATATCTTCCTTTTTGAAGCCGTGAATAGAAGAAACCATTAAAACGCCTATATTTACATCTCCAATATACAAAGGAAGCCAGGCTATATCTTTTGGAAACACCTCGCAAAAACCGTAATCCATAGCCATTCCGGCTCCTTCTTTTTCCATAAGGTTTTCTTTTAAAATCACTGCGTTTTCGGGAATATCGCGAAACCATATCGTTTTTTTATCTTTAAGGCAGTGTCCAGCCATTCCTTCGGAAACGCTTACTTTATTAGATGTAAATTCCTTTATGCCGTAGAACTCCCACGGGATTAAAAAGCCTTCGCCGTCTTCTCCGGGCGGCAAGACGGAATCTTCACCGTCATTTTGATTACCCGGTTCGGCATTAGAAGCATTATTATTTTCGCTTGCGGTTTCGCCCTTATTATTTGAGGCTAACTTGCCGCTCTTGCTGTAAACATATATGATACCCGAAGAGATATTTAAGAGTTCCTCTAATTTATTTAAAGTCGAAGCTATTATTTTATCGAAATCCAGAGAGCCGACTAAAAAATCAGAAAACACGTTATACTTTTCCATTCTTTCTTCTCTGTCTTTAACCGCCATAGCCATTTCGGTAAAACCCTTGCCTATTGTTTCGAATTCGTCGTTTGTGCGTATAATCAATTTTGTTTCTAAATTTCCCGAAGTAAATTCCTTAATGGCGTTTTCTATGGCGGATATCGGATTTAAAATGTCTTTGGATGCAAAATACGAAATGGCAAGGGACACAACGAGACCTATTAAAATAATAAATATTGCGTACTCCGCCGTTTTCCTGAATAATTTGACGTAATGCCTGTTTGAAATAAAGACGGCTATGGAACCTATAACTTTGCCGTTTATGTTTTTTATGGGATGAAATGCGGCAAAAACGGTTTTTCCTTTATAATTCAACTCTTTTATAAAATTCTTACCTAACACAATTTTATCATGGATATTTTTGGGAAGCCTCGAACCGATGCGGAAAGTATTTCCTGAGATTTTCAGGGTGGAAAGACATACCTGCCTGTTAAAAAGAGAAGTAAAAACTGCCGTCTTTAAGCGGTATTCGTTATAAATGGTTTCCGGCAGATAGCTGTTATTGTTCAAGTCAATCAAACCGAAAATCGAACCTATAGGATGACCGTCGTAAAAAAGGGGGACTGCCGTTACCAAAAACATATCGACAATGCCTTTTGGTTCTTTGATATTCATTCTTAAGAGAGTAGATTTTCTGATAATTGCGGTTTTTACCACGGGAAAACCGGTCCTGAAGGCTGTGAATATTACGCCTCCCAAAGAGGGCTTAAATCCTTTTTCTCCGCTGGAAGAAGACGCTATAAATCCTTCCTTATCTGTTATTCCTATATAGTCGGCAAAATTAAAAGCGTATTTATATGATTTGATTAATGAATTCTGGAAAGGAATATTTTTATAAATAACCGCATTTATCAGATAAGGATTGTAAGAGCCTATCAAAAAACCGTTTTTAAGGCGGTTTGCCTGAGAATAATAAACCCTCTGCGCCCCGCTTAACGTAATAAGGACTTTATTAAGGTTTTCTTTTTTAGCCTGGTTTTTGAATATATAAGTGTTTGCAAGAGCTAAAAGAATTAGAGGAATTAAAACGACTAAAGAAAAAGATAAAACTAATTTAGCCTTGATGGACATTTTCGGTCTGTATCCGGCGGAATATTTTATTTCGGACATTGTTATTAAATATTAATTTAAGATTTAATAATATATCATAGTCTAACAAATTAAATTTTATAACTTTTGAAAATTTTTGCAAGACAAATTATTTCTCGGTCTTTATTAACTTTATTAATCCTTAATTAAGCTTATAGCAAACTGCTTAGCCGTTCTTCCCGACCTCGAACCTTTAATAAGCGCATAATTCACGGCATTTTTTCTAACACCGTCCATATCGACGGAAGATACTTTAACTCCGTATTTCTTTAAATACAATTCGACTATTTTTAAATATGTTTCCTGATTAAAACTGTATAAACCGTATGTCAAACCAAATCTATCGCTTAAGGAGAGACCTTCTTCTACTTCCTCTTCCGGGTGTATAAAACCGGAATCGTGATTTTCCGAAGAAAACATTTCCTTTATAAGATGGCGCTTGTTAGATGTTGCGTAAATAATGATATTTTCCGGAAGTTCGTCGAGTCCGCCGTCGAGAACCGATTTTAATTTTTTATAAAACAAAGAATCTGCGTCGAATGCAATATCGTCAAAAATCAGTATAAAACGGTAAGGCTTCGTTTTAATAACGGTGATTAATTCGTAAATAAGCTCCGCCGTGTCTTCCACTATTTCTATGAACTTTATCCTGTTTATATAAGGAGGTTCGCCGAACGATTTTGCCAGCGCCCTTATAAGCGAAGATTTGCCGGTTCCTCTGTCTCCCCATAAAAGCACGTTATTGGCAGGTTTACCCGAAGCAAATTTCATAGTATTCCGAAAAACGTCTTTGATTATATTGTCTATACCTATAAAATCCGATAGCGACATAGAATAACCGCCTGCGCCGCTTCCAACCGATTCTTTGACGCCGGAATTTTCGTCCTTTATAGGCTTTAAAATATACTCGCCGTTTATTTTAAAAAACTTGAACGAGCCGAACCTGTCTAAAAGGGAATCATCATATTTTATAAAGCCGCGTTCATTATAATTAATTTTACGGACATTTTTAAACTCATCGTAAATCTCGGAAATGATACGGTTTATGTTCCTTACTTCATTATTGAGTTCATCCATTACGATTCGTTATCTATAAATTAATTTTATTTAAAAGAAGCGTTCAATTTAATGGAACAGTAAGATGAGCACATAGAACAGACTTTATCGTCTTTAAGGGAAATAGATGCTCTCATTTCTTTTGCTTTTTCGGGATCCAACGCGCATTCGTACTGTTTCTCCCAGTTCATCGCACGCCTGTTTTTGCTCATTTCGATGTCCAAATCCAACGCGCCTTTAATTCCTTTTGCAATATCTCCCGCATGGGCGGCAATCTTAGAAGATACAACTCCTTCTTTCACGTCCGATACGGACGGAAGCCTTAAATGCTCGGCCGGAGTAACATAACACAGGAAATCTGCGCCCGCGCCGGCGGCTATAGCGCCGCCTATTGCGCTTGTTATGTGGTCGTAACCCGGCGCTATATCCGTAACCAAAGGGCCAAGCACATAAAAAGGAGCTCCGTTGCAAAGACTTTTTTCCAATTTTATATTTTCTTCGACCTGATTCAACGGAACGTGTCCCGGACCTTCTATTATTACCTGAACGCCCTCTTCAAGCGCCTTTTTCTGCAATTCGCCAAGCGTCACGAGTTCGGTAATCTGCGCCCTGTCGGTAGCGTCGTTAAGACAGCCCGGTCTTAATCCGTCGCCGAGGCTTAAAACGACGTCGTTTTTCTTTGCTATTTTCAAAAGCCTGCCGTAGTCTTCGTACAGAGGATTTTCTTTATTTTTTTTTATCATCCATGAAGCAATCAAAGAACCGCCTCTCGAAACTATACCCATAATCCTCGTCTGCATATTCATAGTTTTTATCGCGTTTAACGTCAACCCGCAGTGGACGGTAATAAAATCGACTCCTTCTTCGCACTGTCTTTCTATAACTTCAAAGAGATATTCCGGGTCGAATTTATCGATAAAACTTAATCCGCTTGAACCGCCGTTTTCCATGGCGGGTTGGAATGCTTCGTAAAGCGGAACCGTTCCAACCGGAACCGTTGAATTTTTAAGGATATTTTGCCTGAATTCTATTATGTTTCCGCCTGTAGAAAGGTCCATCACGGCATCCGCTCCGCTGCTTATCGCCGCGAACAACTTTTCCAATTCTTCTTCGATACTGTGGTTATCCCCGGAAGAACCTATATTGGCATTAACTTTTGTTTTTAAACCTTTTCCTACCGCAAGAGGGCTTATATCCCTTAAGCGGTTCTTAGTTATAACCGTCAGGCCGTTCATTATGTCGCCGCGTATTGTTTCGGCGGAAACGCCTTCAGCCGCGGCGCATGATTTCATTTCTTCGGTAATTATATATTTCCTTGCGGCTTCTATCTGATTTATGTATTCCATATATTATTCCCTATTTATTAAACGGTTTATTTGCCGGCCTATATTTAATTAATTTATAGAACGTTTATTATCTTTCGTTATTTTACCTGCCGCGATTTACTTTGTACCGAGTATATCGATTAATGTTCTAACGGCTTTGCCTATATCTTCTTTTTTTAATATGCCCGATTGGACTGCTATATGCTCGGCTCCGGCTTTTTTTATTTCGGAAACATTCTTTTCGTTAATGCCTCCGAGAGCAAAAACGGGTATTTTGACGGAACGTACAACCCTTTCCAGCATATCCGCCCCCTGATGAAATTCCTGATTTTTTGTTTTGTAAACCGGGCTGAATGTAATAAAATCGGCGCCGTCTTTCTCCGCCTTTACAGCTTCTTCTATTGAGTGTGAAGAATAAAATATTTTGAGATTTTTAACCTTTTCCTTAACCGCCTTAACCGGAATGCTGTTAATATTCAAATGGACGCCGCAGGCTTCAAGGGCTAACGCCGCATCTACCCTGTCGTTGACAAAAAATTTTACGTCCGGATATTTTTTTAATATCGGTTTAACTTTTTCGCCTAATTTAATAAACTCGTTAACGCCGATATCCTTCTGTCTTAATTGAAATGCTCCGACTCCGTTATAAAAACAGGCGTCTAATGCTTCAAGATAGCTGTTTTCGTCTTTAAAAAAATTCTTGTCCCCGATTAAATATATATTAAACCGACATATCATTTGTTTTTATTAATACAATTTGTAAATATTATATAATTTAGTCCTTATATTGTCAATTAAGTCAACTCTGGAATTGATATGAAACCTGAACATATTGCAGATATAATTCAATGGGAAAATTACATGCGTATAAATCTCTTTGACATTCCGTCTTAATATGCTATAATGTGCATATATAAATATCGTAATATATTAATTTATTCTAAATAAAATAAGCAATACGGATAAGACAAATTAGGCTTATATTATATTGCTTAACTATTTTAACTAATAATATTACAGGGGGGACGAATGGCTAGTATAGTAGTTCTCGGAACGGGTTTTGCCGGCAATACAGCCGCATTAAATTTAAAAAAGGCATTAGGAGGTAAACACGACGTCGTCGTTGTATCGCCTCGAAAAAATTTTTCTTACGTACCTTCATTGGTATGGGTCGGCATAGGTTCGATGCAGCCTGAAAAGACGCAGTTTAATCTTGAGCCGGTTTATAAAAAACACGGAATTATATTTAAGGAAGGGGCGGCCGTAGAGATACACCCCGACAGTCAGGATCAATACGTCGTCGTGAAATATTTGGACGGCAGAACCGAACAGGTTAAATATGACTATCTGATAAACGCAACAGGGCCAAAACTTAACTATGCGGCTACGCCAGGGCTTGGACCGGACGCAGGCTATTCCGATTCTATATGCACACTGCCCCATTCGGTAAAAACCCGCGATAATTATTTTAAAGCCTTAGAAAAGATGAAGCAGGGCAAGAGACAAAGATTTGTCGTCGGCACCGGACACGGAACGGCCACATGTCAGGGTGCGGCATTCGAATATATCCACAATTTAGAATTCGACCTTAACAGCCGCGGACTTCGCAATATGGCAGATATTACTTGGATATCCAACGAATTTGCCCTCGGTGATTTCGGAGTCGGTGGAGTCATAATGAAAAAGAACGGACACTTAGTGTCGGGAAAACTTTTTGCGGAATCTACTTTTTTAGAGAAAGGTATAAAATGGGTGGAAAGAGCTCATGTGCGAAAGGTAGAAGAAGGTTCTTTGGATTATGTTAATATCGAAGGGAAAGAAGGGAAACTGGATTTCGACTTTGCTATGCTCATACCGCCGTTTGCCGGCGTTCCTATTGCCTACATAGATAAAGACGGCAACGATATAAAAAGCCAGCTATGCGTGCCGAGCGGGTTTATGAAAGTCGATGCCGATTACGCATCGGCGGCAAAACCTTTTGAAGAATGGAAGAGTTCGGACTGGCCGAAAAAATATAATAATCCTGTTTATAAGAACATATTTGCGGCCGGAATCGCTTTTGCTCCGCCTCATCCTATAAGCAAACCTTTTAAAGCGCCGGACGGCACCCTTATAGTCGCAAGTCCGCCCAGAACCGGTATGGCATCGGGAATCATCGGACATACTGTTGCCCTTTCTATTATAGACATGATAAAGAAAGGAGCTGAGGAGCCGACGCAACATGCATCGATGACTGAATTTGGAGCGATATGTATAACCTCTATGGGCAAATCGATGACGCGCGGTTCCGCCGCATTAATAACTATGGATCCTGTAGTTCCTAATTATGAAAAATATAAATTCGGCAGAAATCTGAATTATACTTTCGGCGATATAGGCCTTGCAGGACACTGGGTTAAATATATGCTTCATTACTTATTTATGTGGAAAATGAAAGGAAAGTTTTTATGGCAGTTTATTCCCGATTGACAATTTTGACTATTAAACATAATAATAATAATAATTAAATGTAAAAAATAACCGGAGACATATATTATGGAAGAGAAAAGCGTAAAAGATTTAAACGAATACGTTCCTTATTCTAAAGAGGCGAGGTCGTTTATGTCGCCTACTAAATATTCCGTGTTTATAAGAACTTTTATTCCGTGGCAGTTAGCCAAGTTTGTCTATTATAATCTGAAGATGTTGTTTGTTTTGTCGAAAGGACACGGCCAGTTTCTGGACAAATAATGTGTTCGTTTAAAAAGAATCGCAAAGAAAGGCATCCTGTTTATAAACCGGATGCCTTTCTTTTATAGATTAAAACGTTAAGAGCCGAAATTCTTGGCGACGAATTCCCAATTTACAATATTCCAGAAATGCTCGATATAGCTCGGCCTGGCATTGCGATAATCGATGTAATAAGCATGTTCCCATACATCGCATGCAAGAAGAGTCGTTTTACCTGAAGTCATAGGCGTGCCGGCATTGCCGGTCGCCATCAGTTCTATAGAACCGTCTTGATTCTTCACGAGCCATGCCCATCCTGAACCAAATAAAGTCGCGGCTGTCTGGCTGAATTGTTTTTTAAAATCGTCAAAAGTACCGAACTTAGCCTCGATCGTCTTTGCGAGATTTCCTTCGGGGCGGCCTTTGCTGTTCGGGGACAGGCAATGCCAATAAAAAGTGTGGTTCCACGCTTGAGCGGCATTATTAAAAATACTGCCGGACGATTTTTTAATAATGTCTTCCAATCCCTGTTCTTGAAATTCCGTACCCTTAATAAGATTATTCAGATTGTTTACATATGCATTATGATGTTTTCCATAATGGTATTCAAGGGTTTCCCGCGAAATATGGGGCTGAAGCGCATCCATGGCGTAAGGCAATTCAGGCAACTTATGTTCCATTTTAATACTCCTTATAATTAAAAGTTATACTTAACTTATTTAATTATACCACAACTTTTTTTTATAA
The DNA here is from genome assembly GCA_021811805.1 of bacterium. Lineage (GTDB taxonomy): Bacteria > SZUA-79 > SZUA-79 > Acidulodesulfobacterales > Acidulodesulfobacteraceae > Acidulodesulfobacterium_A. The sequence goes on from JAKAQA010000038.1 coordinate 10,501, forward strand.
AAAAGAAAACGCTGAAATATTTAAAATGCGGCGGCAATACGGAATTTATAAATATAATTTATTAAATTGATGCCATTAATGTGAAAAAATCTAAAAGATGTATATTCGGCATTATTTTCCTGCAAGATAACGCTTCGTTGCATATATTCCCGAGATATTCGGAATCTTGATTATTTTCTAAAATAAGAGTATAAATATTTATATGCGTTAATTATTTAAAGGTTAAATTATGAATATAATTTAGAAATACCTATCCTAATGCTTATAAAATTATCCGGATTAGATTTAGATATACTTCAAAAACTCTATTCATGACTTATTACGGAATTAGAAATAAACAAACCGGAGAATTGCTGCGCCAATTTTTTAGCAAAAATGCGGAAAAAGGCAACACCTCGGTTATATCTCTCGACAATATCGGCGACCCGCTGTCCGTCCACATATTTTTAACTAAAAATAAAAAAACGGCGGAAGATTTACTGGTTCAAGGATACTTCGAACATAACGACGAAACGTATAAATTGGACGATAAATTGAACGGCGTAAAGGATGCTTTGGAAATTTACGAATCGGAATTTAATTTATAGCTCCGCCACGGCTTACAGCCTGTCGTAGTCGTCTTCAAACCTGACTATGTCGTCTTCTTTAAGATATTCCCCCACCTGAGCTTC
>JAKAQA010000039.1:0-8375 GCA_021811805.1 bacterium
CACGGACGTCTTTCAGGTCGTCTGCTTACGGATTTTCGGCAATGGCGGGCAAAATAGGAGCGGTATGCGGAGTTGTAATAATGACGTATTTCGTCAGGGAAAATAAAGATTTGGGCTATTATGCCGTAGCAGGTTTAATATCCGCCGCCTTTTTTCTTTCTTTTTTTCTGCCGGAAACAGGAAATAAACGGCTCGACGAAATTAAATAAACGGAAGCCGTTCCGATTTTTCTTGACTTAATTTTTATCGGATATATAATTATAATAAATTAGAGCATTACCTTGATAAAATAGTTCTTTGAAAATTAAAGCTTAGTTCCCTTGTATGAATAAGGGAAGCGGAGAAACCAATATTTCGGGGCGAATATCTTTTCGATAGAGGAATACTCTTTATCCTTAGCCCGTCAGCTAACTTCGTAAGCTATTAAAGAGCTCATAGAAAGTTAAATATAATTAAGTTTAAAAAAGACAATGGATTTTTATTAATATATATTTATAATCGTATATCGATAATATTTTTATTACTTATTACTTTAATAGCCGAAGGTTTTGAAACCTCCGGCTATTTTTTTTTGCAAAAAATTGAGCAACTTAAGCATTTATATCTTAGATGTAGGGCTTATAGGAGTAAAACCGCCAAAAATTTTAATTTATTTATATGAACGGAGGCAGACAATTTATGATAGAAAATATTATTCTTCTTATAGTTTCGATAGCAGTATTGGCATATTTGTTTTACGTGTTGATATATCCGGATAAATTTTGAACTTTATATAAAGTTAGTATTAATTAAATATTTTAAGGAGAGGGCTGTAAAATGATTGCATTTTTAACGGCTTTTGCCGGCATAGCCGCTATGTATATATTATTATGGTTTTTTATCGATTTTATAGATAAGATTTAATTTTAATTAAACATAATTAAGCATAAAAGAGGTGCTAATAATGACTTATACGGGGGTTTTGCAGATTTTAATAACGCTTGCCGCTATGATTATAGCCGCAGTTCCTTTAAGCAAATATCTTGCGCATGTTTTTAAATGCGAAACTACATTTTTAGACGGCATAGTAAATCCGGCGGAAAGTTTGACTTTAAAGTTCCTGAAGGTTAACGGAAATGAAGAAACCGATTGGATTAAATATTTAAAAACCGGTATTATCGTCAATTTTTTTATGCTGGCGATAGTATATTTAATATTAAGATTTCAAAATTTTCTTCCTTTTAACCAGATGCATTATCACGGCATACCGTGGGCGCTGGATTTTAACACGGCAATAAGTTTTATAACCAATACTAACTGGCAAAATTACTCCGGCGAAGAAGCGTTGTCCAATTTTTCACAGATGTCGCTTGTTTTTCTGCAGTTTACTTCAGCCGCTACGGGACTTGTTTTTGCCGTGGCATTTATACGCGGGCTTGTAAGACGCGAAGCAAAATACGTCGGCAATTTTTACGCAGATTTTATAAAAGCAATTTACAGGGTTTTTCTTCCTTTAGCCGTTATCTTTGCGGTTGTTATGCTGTGGCAGGGCGCCCCGCAGACTTTTATAATGCAGAAAAAAGTTACAAATATGACAGGAGTCAAGCAGACGCTCTCGATGGGACCCGTAGCCTCTATGGTATCTATAGAAAATATTGGCACCAACGGAGGGGGTTTTTACGGCGCAAATGCCGCACAGCCTTATGAAAATCCCAATCCTTTTACGGACGCTTTAACGGTATTTATGATGGGGACTATTCCGATAGCGCTTTTTTTAATGTACGGAATAATGATAGGGAATAAAAAACATGCGTGGACTTTATTTGCGGTAGCTATGACGCTCCTCGTAATCTGCCTTGCGACGGTTTATTCGCGGGAGGCTCACGGCAATCCGTTCCTTGCAAAGTTAGGAGCAAATGTCAGCGCTTCTAAAAATAACCCCGGAGGCAATATGGAAGGAAAACAGGAACATATAGGAATTGCCCAAACGTCTTTATTTGCGGTTTCTACGACTGCGTTTACCACAGGCAATGTCGATTCCGCACACGACAGTTTTATGCCTCTTTCGGGAATGGTTCTAATGGCCGAAATGATGTTAAACCTGATATTCGGCGGTAAAGGCGTAGGGCTTCTTAATATGCTTACGATGGTAATAATAGCCATGTTCATTGCCGGACTTATGGTTGGACGGACTCCGGAATTCCTCGGAAAAAAAATAGAGGCAAAGGAGGTCAAGCTCGCTACGCTTGCAATGTTTGCCCATGCGTTTATTATTCTTGTCCCGTTTGCTATAGCCGTAGCGATACCAGCAGGGTTGGCCGGCATATTGAATCCGGGTCCGCACGGCTTAAGCGAGATTTTATACGCTTATACTTCTGCGGTAGCAAACAACGGGTCCGCTTTTGCCGGCCTTAACGGCGATACGCTTTTTTATAACATCTCGCTCGGGCTTGCTATATTTTTCGGCAGGTATATTCCTATAATATGCCAGGTCGCGATAGCCGGTTCGTTAATAAAAAAGAAAAGCATACCGGAATCGGCGGGAACTTTTCCGGCGCACGGCTTTTTATTTTATACGGTAGTTATGGGAACTATACTGCTTGTCGGAGCGCTGACTTTCTTTCCGGCGCTGGCGCTTGGACCCGTTGCGGAACATTTTGCAATGGCAAAAGGGCATCTGTTTTATTTTAATTTAAAATAATTTAAAGAGGATGTTTATTGTGGGAAAAGAATTGGTAAAAATGATAAAACTTACGATTTTATTATATATTATATGCTCGCTTGGCTATACTTTTCTTATCTGGGGCATAGGAAAAATAGCCTTTCCGTTTCAAGCCGGCGGAAGCATCGTTTATAAAAATTCAAAGCCGATAGGCTCAATGTTTATAGGCGAAAAATTTGCTTCTCCTTATATATTTAACGGAAGGCCGTCTTATGCCGGAAACGGGTATGACGGCACGGAGTCCGGAGGTTCGAATTACGCGCCTGCAAACGGCAAATATATCGCCGTTGAGAAGAAATTAATAGATAAATTTTTAATAGAAAATCCGGCCGTTAAGAAAGGCGGCGTGCCCGTGGATATAGTAACGGGTTCCGGTTCGGGCTTAGGGCCGTATATTTCCATAGCGGCGGCGTTAGACCAGGTACAGAGGATATCGCTCCTTACCGGAATATCCGAAACTATGCTTTACGGGCTTGTCAGGCGAAATATATCTTACAGGCAATTCGGCATATTCGGAACTCCCGGCGTAAATACGGTAAAATTAAATTTAAAACTTTCCTTGCTGCTCAAAAAGTACAATTATAAACTGTATAAGAGTATTTTTAAGGGGCTCGTTTAAACATGCCGGTTAATAATTAATATTTGTTTAATTTTAAATAGAGGATAAAGAAAAATAATGTCCAGAAAATCGTATTACGTTTCCGCGTTCAGTAAAGATATAATGCTATCCGCAATAAAAGATTCGTTTAAAAAACTTAATCCGAAAATAATGATTAAAAATCCGGTTATGTTTGTCGTCGAGACAGGTTCCGTTATTACCGCGGCAATATTTGTCAAAGACCTTTTTCTGCATGATTTTAAATTTATTGCTTTCGTTTTCCAAATAACGTTATGGTTGTGGTTTACCGTTCTTTTCGCCAATTTTGCCGAAAGCATTTCCGAAGGAAGAGGCAAAGCGCAGGCGGACAGCCTGAGAAGAACAAAGACCGAGGTAACGGCAAGACTGCTTAAAGAAGACGGGAAGGAGGAAAAAATAAAAGCATCCCTGTTGAGAAAAGGGGACATAGTTATTGCGGAATCGGGCGACGCCATACCTTCCGACGGGGAAATAATAGAAGGGATAGCTTCCGTGGACGAATCCGCCATTACGGGAGAATCAGCCCCCGTAATAAGGGAAAGCGGCGGAGATAGAAGCGCCGTTACGGGCGGAACAAAAGTCTTATCGGATAAAATTGTAATCAAGATAACTTCTAATCCGGGAGAGAATTTTATAGATAAGATGATTGCCCTCGTCGAAGGCGCATCGAGGCAAAAAACGCCGAACGAAATCGCGCTTAATATTTTGCTTGTAATGCTGACAGCTCTTTTTTTAGCCGTAGTTATTACTTTAGAGCCTATGGCGGGTTATTTTCACGGGTACATTTCTCCGGTGATATTAGTTGCCCTTCTTGTATGCCTCATACCTACGACTATTGGAGCCCTGCTCTCGGCAATAGGCATTTCCGGCATGGACAGGCTCGTAAAGCATAACGTTATCGCGATGTCGGGAAAAGCAGTTGAAGCCGCGGGCGACGTTAACACTCTTCTTTTAGATAAAACAGGAACGATAACTTTCGGCAACAGGATGGCAGTTTCTTTTATTCCTTCGGAAGGTTCGGACGTTAACGAATTGGCAGATTATGCGCAGCTCTCGTCTTTAAGCGACGAGACGCCGGAAGGAAGGTCTATAGTAACTCTGGCAAAGCAATACGGTTTCAGGGGAAGGCACATTGACGAAAAAAATATAGAGTTTATCCCTTTTTCGGCATTTACCAGAATGAGCGGAGTCAACCTATTGGATAAAAAATTGCAGATAAGAAAAGGAGCGGTCGAAGCAGTTATAAAATTCGTCGGGCAGAATAACGGCGCGGTTTCGGATAAAACCGTAAAAACAGCCGAAGAAATTTCTAAAAAAGGCGGAACGCCTCTTGCCGTTGCGTTAAATGACCGCATGCTCGGCATTATACATTTAAAAGACGTAGTAAAAGGCGGGATTAAAGAGCGTATTAACAGTTTAAGGAAGATAGGCATTAAAACCGTTATGATAACGGGCGATAATCCTTTGACGGCAAAAGCGATTGCGGAAGAAGCCGGAGTTGACGACTTTGTTGCCGAAGCTACTCCGGAAACCAAAATGGCTATTATAAAAAAAGAACAATCTATGGGCAAACTCGTAGCGATGACGGGCGACGGCACTAACGATGCTCCCGCTTTAGCTCAGGCCGATGTCGGCGTTGCTATGAACACCGGCACTATGGCGGCAAAAGAAGCCGGAAATATGATAGACCTCGATTCGAATCCGACGAAACTGATAGAAATAGTCGAAATAGGCAAACAGCTTCTTATAACCAGGGGGTCGCTCACTACATTTTCTATAGCAAACGACGTCGCAAAGTATTTTGCCATAATACCGGCAATGTTCGCGCCTATTATTCCGTGGCTTGCGCCTTTAAATATAATGGGGCTTTCTTCTCCTGAGTCGGCTGTACTTTCGGCCGTAATATTTAACGCCCTAATTATAATAATACTTATCCCGCTTGCGTTAAAGGGGGTTAAATATAAGCCTGCCCCCGCATCGTCAATTTTAACCCGAAATCTTTTGATTTACGGGCTTGGCGGGATAATAGCGCCTTTTATAGGAATAAAACTTATAGATATTGCTTTAACCTTTTTTCATATAGTATAAATTTTAAGATTAAATAAATATTGGATAACCGGCATGAATGATATAATTGAATTAGTATGAATTAAATTAATATATTATTTTGCTAAATCCTGATTTTACCGAAGGAATAACTATGAAAATAGAATATAACAGGCCGTCGGCGGATTCGATACTTAATAAGATAAAATATTCTTCAAGCGAAACTAATGTTTTCCGCGTTTATCTCGGAGCCGCTCCCGGAACCGGCAAAACATATATGATGCTCGAGGACGGCAATTATCTCCTTGAACACGGCATAGACGTAGTTATCGGATATGTCGAGCCGCATGGAAGAAAAGAAACCGAAGCCGAAATTAAAAACCTTGAAACCGTTCCGCGAAAAAAAATAGAGTATAGGGGGTCGGTATTTGAAGAGCTTGATGCCGAGGCGGTTATTGGAAGAAAACCGTCGATTGTCCTGATAGACGAACTGGCTCATAATAATGTCCCAGGTTCAAAAAATTTAAAAAGATATCAGGACGTTATCGAGATTTACAGGGAAGGCATCAGCGTATTTACTACCTTGAATATATTTCACCTTAATTCTATCGCCGAGAAAGTGGAATCCGAACTTGGCATAAAAGTAAGCGAAAGAGTCCCCGATTACATTTTAAATTACGTCACGGAAATCGTAAACGTCGATGTTCCCGCCGGAGAATTAATAAAAAGGCTGACATCGGGAAAAATTTATTCCAAAGAAAATATTCAGGCCGCGTTGAGCAATTTTTTTAAAATAGAAAATCTCATAGTTCTGAGGGAGCTTTCATTGAGGACTATTGCCGACGAATTAAGCACCCAATCTAATAAAATAGGAAATCCCGGCGAGAAATTAGAGTTAAAATCGAACGAAAGGGTTCTCGTTTTGATTAGTTCAAATCCCGATTCCGCAAGGCTTATAAGGATAGGTTCAAAGCTTGCGGGAAGGCTCAATTCTAATCTTTACGTTTTGCATATTAATTTAAAACATAGAAAAAACAATAAGCCGGATAATTACGAAAGAGCGCTTTCTAAAAATATCTCGGTTGCAGAAAATTTAGGCGCCGCGGTTTTTAGTTTTCAGGCAGACGACGTTGTTTCGGGGGTTATAGATTTTGTTAAAAGCAATAATATTTCCCACCTTGTACTAGGTGCTACAAATGAAAAAAAGAAATTTTTAGGCATATTTTTTAAAAAGAGCATAGTGAACCGCCTAATAGACAGTCTTCCCGGCGTTTCTTTTCACGTCGTTCCGACGACTTCCGCCGGCGTCTAATCATAAAAGATAATTTAACTTGCGCTAAAGCAATTGATTGTCCATTGCCTTGCGTCAATCGTTTCCGCCGTAATCCTTGTCCTTTCCCCATAACGTTTTAAGCCGGATTTTAATCTCTTTCTCTTTGCCGATGTTTTCCGGACGGTAGTATATGCGCGATGAAAGTTCTTTCGGAAGATAAGTCTGCTCGGCAAAATGGTCTTTATAATCGTGGGAATATTTATAACCTTTGTGATAATCCAGGTCTTTCATAAGTTTTGTAGGGGCGTTTCTCAGGTGGAGCGGAACTACGGCGCCAGGAAATTTTTTAACGTCGTTCAAGGCTTCTTCGATCGCAAGATAGCTTGCGTTGGATTTCGGGCAGGCCGCAAGATATATTGCCGCCTGAGACAGAATAATCCGCGCTTCCGGCATGCCTACGGTATTTACGGCGTTAAAACAGCTAACGGCCAGATTAAGCGCGTCCGGTTCGGCGTTTCCTATGTCTTCCGAAGCTAAAATTATCATTCTTCTCGCTATAAATTTGACGTCCTCTCCCGAGTCCAGCATCTTGGCAAGCCAGAAAACCGCTCCGTCGGGGTCGCTTCCCCTTAAACTTTTTATAAAAGCCGAAATAGTATTGTAATGTTCTTCGCCGGTCTTATCGTATCTGGATTTCCTCAAATAAGCATCTTCGATGGTTTTTGCGGTAAGAACTATATTTCCTTTATCGTCGGGTTTTGCAAGATTAACGGCCATTTCGAGGGCGTTTAACATTATGCGTGCATCGCTTCCCGAATATCTTATAAGCGCGTTTCTGCCGTCTTTTTCCAATATAATTTTCTTTTTGTTTAAAACGTCGTCCGTATTGAGCGCCCTGTCTATAATCAGGTTTAAATCTTCCTCGAACAAAGGATTTAGCGTAAATACCGTTACCCTCGACAGAATCGGAGAGTTTATTTCAAAAGACGGGTTTTCGGTTGTAGCTCCGATTAATATGAGACTTCCTTCCTCTACCGAATGGAGAAGCAGGTCCTGTTGCGACTTATTGAAACGGTGAATTTCATCTATAAAAATCATCAGCGGTTTTTTGTAATGCTTAAAGCTGATATTTGCCTTATCTATAATTTCCCGCAGTTCTTTAACCCCGGAAGAAACGGCGGAAATCTTGTAAAACTCGTAACCGGCGGCGTTTGCTATAATACCGGCAAGCGTAGTTTTTCCGCTTCCCGGCGGTCCCCAGAGTATCATCGAGCGGATAAATCCGGAATCAAGCATATTCTTTAAAGGTTTGTCTTTTCCGAGAATATGCGTCTGGCCGATAAATTCAGGCAGAATTTTTGGCCTGAGCCTTTCGGCAAGCGGCGGCAAAAAACCGACCGCATTTTTTTCGCGTATATTACCGCCGTTATTATTGTCGAATAAATCCATATTTATATATTACCATAAGATATGGTAATATATAAATATTGTAAAAACCTTAATAAAATATAAAAAAATATAAGAATATACGGGAGGGTTTAAATGAAAAAGATAAAAATGGAAGTCGGCGGCATGACCTGCGAACACTGCGTCGCAAGGGTCAATAAATTCGTAAAATCGGTAAACGGGGTTACGGATGTAAATACAAGCTTAAAGGAAAATACCTCGTATATTACCGCTAAAGACGATACGCCGGCGGAAGCGGTAAAATCCGCCGT
>JAKAQA010000039.1:8475-11031 GCA_021811805.1 bacterium
TATTTGGAAAGCTTATTTAACGACCTTATCCCTAAAGTTAAAAGGCTTGCGATTATAGGCGGCGGATTCATAGGCGTGGAGTTTGCCGACGAAATTAGGAAATTAGGCATAGAAGTGCATATAATAGAAATGCTTCCTAATCTTCTTCAGGTTTCGTTCGATAAGAACGTCTGCGTCAGAATCGAAGAAATATTGAAATCGAGGGGGGTTAAAATACACACAAACTCTCAGGTTCAAGAAATTTTATCCGACGAGTCCGGCAAAAACGTAAAAGGACTTGCGATAAAAGATAAAGACGATATCGAAGTCGATGCCGTATTGATAGCCATAGGAGTAAGGCCAAACGTAAAACTTGCCGAAAAAATGGGATTAACGCTTTCAAGGTCTGGAGGAGTCTGGGTCGATGCGTTTCAGAGAACCCGGGAAGATAATAAAATATTTGCGGTAGGAGACTGCGCTCATAAGCAGGATTTTTTTACGAGAAAGGCAAATCATTCCATGATTGCTTCCGCGGCGGCGGCAGAAGGCAGGATAGCGGGCATGAACTTGTTTAATCTGCGCTTGTCCCGATATAATGCGGGGTCGGTATCGGTTTATTCAAGCGAAATCGACGGACTTGCTTTCGGTGTAGCAGGTTTGACGGAAGCTCAGGCCGTTGCCGAAGGATTCAACATACTTATAGGAGAATCGAGGCTTCCCGACCACCATCCGGCTTCGATGCCCGGTACCGTCGAAATATATTGCCGTTTAATATTTTCAAAAGATTCTTTGCAGCTGCTCGGAGGTCAAATTACGGGCGGTTCGACTACGGGAGAATTAGTCAATACTATAGGTCTTGCTATTCAGATGCATGCAACTGCTACGGACATAGCCACTATGCAATTCGGAAGCCAGCCGAGACTGACCCCTTCCCTTCATCCTATGGTAGCGGCAACCGGAGATGCTTTAAAGAACGATATCGTTTAATTTTGCTTTGCGCATTACGCGATTGCCTTGTATTTATTCCGCAGGTTTCATCGGGATATTAAAAAACGCTTGACTTTGCAGTATTTTTTTTCATATTATAATGATAATGATTTTTATTATCATTAATATTAATTTTTTAACTTAAAAGGCCGGCTAAAAATTATGGAAAATGTTCCGTTAAAATCCCAAAATTCTTCAGAAGAAAATCCGTACCGCGGGAAAGGACGGAACAGAAGGAGAGGAAGAGGCAGGTTCTCAATATTTAACAAGCGTTCGCTATATAGGGGGCTTCATTTTTTTAAGGTGTTAGGCCCCGGTTTCGTCGTTATGATTGCCGATATGGATGCCGGTTCCGTTACTACGGCGGGCGTTTCCGGCGCCCAGTGGGGATATAAGCTTATACCTCTGCAGATACTTCTTATCCCTATTTTATATTTAATACAATCTATGACGTCGAGGCTTGGCTGCGTCACAAGAAAAGGCCACGGGGAACTTATAAAAGAATATTACGGCAGTAAATGGGCGGCATTTGCTACGATAACCCTGTTTCTCGTCGTATTTTCCGCTCTTATTACGGAATTTTCCGGTATTGCGGCGAGCGGAGAGATATTCGGCATACCTAAAGTTTTTAGCGTCGGCGTCAGTTTTTTAATCCTTCTGTTTGTAGTCTTTACGGGAAGCTACCGCAAGGCGGAAAATATCGCCCTTATTTTTTCTCTTACCGGATTCGTATTTATACCGGCCGCTATTTTTGCGCATCCGGATTATCATCAGCTTGTTTTCAAAGGGCTGTTCGGTTCGCAGCCGTTCGGCAATAAAGATTATATATGGCTTATAGCTGCAAACGCCGGAGCGGTTATAATGCCGTGGATGATTTATTACCAGCAAAGCGCTACGGTCGATAAAAATCTGTGTAAAAAAGACGTTAAGCTGGCGGAAACGGATACGCTTATAGGAAGCATCGCGACGCAGGTTCTTATGATAGCGGTTATAGTTATGACCGCCGCGACTTTGTATAAAGCTCATATAGTTCCGTCAACCGCAAAAGCTATCGGCCAATCCTTAATACCTTTAGCCGGAAAATATGCGGGGGCTTTGTTTGCCGTAGGCCTTTACAGTTCCAGCCTTTTAGCGGCTTTCGTAGTGTCTATGGCGTTTACTTGGGCGGCGGGAGAAACTTGGGGATATAAGCACAGCTTAAACCATCGTTTCAGCGAGGCAAAACTTTTTTATTTCATATATATAGTATTAATTTTCGTATCGGCTATGCTGGTTCTTATACCCGGAATACCGCTCGTAACTATTATGGTTGACGTAGAAGCGTTTAACGGGTTTATTCTTCCGATAGTCCTCGGATTTTTAATAGCCCTTGCGGGGAGCAAAAGAATACTGGGAGAATATGCCTATTCTAAAAAATCCATAGCCGTTGTCGGGGTACTTGGCTTAGTTATGGTAATTCTGGGGATAATAACCGCCCTTCCGCAAAGCTGGCTGGATTATATCCATCTGTAATAAAAGGCGCAGGGTTTATTAAGGTTTTATAAAAGCGTATCCCTGTTCTTCTTTTTCGGCTATATAGGCGAGTATTCC
>JAKAQA010000040.1 GCA_021811805.1 bacterium
ATTTTATAACATTTTTTTAATATACTTAAACCGATTTTGCTCCGGCATCCTTTTCGTAAAGAAGAATAGGCTGTCCGCTATTAATAATAACATCGTCATTTATTACGCATTCTTTAATAGTCGGGTCGGTCGGTATTTCATACATAACGTCTAACATTATGGATTCGAGGATGGTTCTTAAGCCTCTTGCTCCCGATCCGTGTTTTACGGCTTTTTTCGTAATTTCTTTAATAGCGGAATCGGTAAATCTTAAATTTACGTCCTCAAGCTCGAATAATTTTTGATACTGTTTAATTAACGCATTTTTAGGCTTCGTTAAAATCTCTATGAGGGCTTTCTCGTCAAGTTCTTCGAGCGTGGCAGTTACCGGAAGTCTCCCAATAAATTCCGGAATAAGTCCGTATTTCAATAAATCTTTAGTCTCTACCTGCTTCATTATTTCGTAAGGACTGACGAATTTGCCGGATTTAACTTCAGCATTAAAACCTATAGGCTGCTGATGTATCCGTTTTTCTATAATTTTATCGAGACCGTTAAAAGCGCCGCCGCATATAAAAAGAATATTGCTCGTATCTAATCTTATAAACTCCTGATGCGGATGCTTTCTGCCTCCCTTAGGCGGGACGTTTGCTACGGTTCCCTCTATAATTTTTAAAAGCGCCTGCTGAACGCCTTCTCCGGACACGTCTCTCGTTATAGAAACGTTATCGGTTTTCTTTGCTATCTTATCTATTTCATCTATGTATATTATGCCTTTCTGGGCTCTTTCCACGTCGTATTCGGCATTCTGTAAAAGAGAAAGCAAAATGCTTTCTACGTCTTCCCCGACGTAACCGGCTTCGGTAAGAGTCGTGGCATCGGCTATGGCGAAAGGCAGGTCAAGCATTCTGGCAAGCGTTTGCGCAAGAAGCGTTTTTCCGCTTCCTGTCGGGCCGATTATTAAAATATTGCTCTTTTGCATTTCTACGTCGTTATTGCTCTTGTCATGCAGATTATAACCGGTGCCCGATTTACCGGATTTATTATTATGAAGTTTTTCCGCGTTCTTGAATGAAAGATTATGCTCTATCCTTTTGTAATGATTATAAACGGCGACCGAAAGAATTTTTTTAGCCCTTTCCTGTCCTACGACGTATTGGTCTAAAAAAGCCTTAATTTCTATCGGCTTATAAAGATAATTTTCAACCTTTACTTCTGCCGGAACCGGCTGTACTTCATCCGATATGATATCGTTGCAAAGGCTTATGCATTCATCGCATATATAAACCGACGGTCCCGCAATAAGTTTTCTGACCTCGTCTTGCGATTTTCCGCAAAAAGAACAGTAAAGTTCTCTTCCGTAATTATCGTCGTTATTATTGTTATTGTTTTTTTTTGCCATTTTTAAATGCCTCTGTATAATTATTTTGCATTTTTAATTTCTTTTTTCTCCACTACTTTATCGATAATTCCATATTCTACGGATTGTTCTCCGCTCATAAAAAAATCTCTTTCCGTGTCTTCCCTGATTTTATCTATCGACTGTCCCGTATGGGAGGATAAAATCTGATTCAGCTCTTCCCTCATTCTCAAAATTTCCCTCGCCTGAATATCTATATCCGTAGCCTGCCCTTGAAAACCGCCCAAAGGCTGATGTATCATAATCCTCGAATGGGGCAGGGCAAATCTCTTTCCTTTCGCTCCAGCCGCCAGAAGAACCGCTCCCATGCTTGCCGCCTGGCCCATACACAGCGTCGAAACGTCGGGCTTTATATACTGGATAGTATCGTAAATGGCAAGTCCGGCGGTTATAACGCCTCCGGGCGAATTAATATATATATTTATATCCTTTTCGGGGTCTTCCGATTCGAGAAACAAAAGCTGTGCTATAATAAGATTGGCAAATGTGTCGTCGATAGCTTCTCCTATAAAGATAATCCTATCCTTTAGAAGGCGGGAGTATATATCGTACGACCTTTCCCCTCTGTGCGTTTGTTCAACTACTATAGGTACAAGCGACATTTTATTATTCTCCGTATTAGTCGGCAATTAATTATTGCGTTAGTTTATTATTCTTCAATATATGATACCTTATTTTGTATAAGAAAATCAAACGTCTTATCTTCAAGCAAGGCATGCTTCAAATTTTCCTGCGCTTCTTTAGCGGAATAAAAACCTTTAACTTCATCCTCCTTCATATTGGACAGGGCGGCCGTATGTTTATAAAATTCTTCAAAATCCGATTCGGTTACCGTTATATTTTCCGCTTTTTCTATTTCGGACAGCAGAAGATACAGCGCGATATCCCGTTTAGCCATAATTCGTAATATGACCATAAACTCCCCTGCCTGTTTTTCATTTATATCTTTGTATTTACCCTGTTTTTTCATTTCTTCGAGCCTGGATTTGGCATCTTCCTCTACCATACTTTCGGGAAGTTCTACGGGATTCAGGTTCACAAGTTCTTCCGATATGGATGCCCTCAGAGCATCTTTGTATCTCTTTTCCTCATATTCGTTAAGGCTTTTTTCTACGTATTTCCTGAATTCGGAAACGTCTTTGAAATCGCCGAAATTTTTAATAGTTTCGGCATTTAACTCCGGCAGGATTTTTTTGTCTATTTCTTTAATAAAACCTTTAACTACGACTTTTTTTTCTTTATCGTCGAATTCAAAGCTGTCCCCTTTCTTTTTGCCTATAAAAGAAGCCTCGAATGTTTTGTCTATAATGCTTGAATTGAGGCTTATCGAATAATCTTTGGCGCTGTCAACTTCTTTGCCGGTTTCATCGACTGTTATGTAATCTATTTTAACGAAATATTTATCGTTCCGGTTTATGGCGGCCGAATCGTCTAATTTTTCCTGGTCGGCAAGCCTTTCAAGAAGGAAATTAATTTCTTCCTCGATAATTTCTTCCGTAATATCGCGTTTTTTATTTTTTTTAACTTTAATATTTAAATTTAAATTTTTGACTTCCGGCATAACGTCGAACGATATCGAATATTCGTTTTCCGTTTTCTTCTCGAGCGTCGGGGTTCCTATTACATATATGCCTTTTTCCGAAACTATTTTCCTGAAGTCATCGTTTAAAATCTCGGCAGCGGCTTCTTCGAACAGTTCCTGCTCGTAATATTTTTTAATGATAGAAACAGGCGCTTTGCCCGGCCTGAAACCTTTTATGTTAGCCTTTTTTGCGGCGGCTTCGAGCTTCTTTTGCAGAAGTTCCTGCGTCTTCGTTTCGTCCAATTTTAAATTAACGCTTTTCCTGACTGAAGTCTCGTCTTTTATAGCAACTTCGTTTAATGCATTATCCATAACCCGGATTATCTCCTGTTTTAATATTTATTATATTATATTTTTCTTGTTTTATCCGACGAATATGGGTCTTTTTGAAAGCATATCGGGCAAAATGAGTCTCCTGAACGGCATACCCTCCGTTCCAGCTTTTATTTCTTTTATAAATTCCGGCGGCGTAAAATTAAAATTTTTCCTTTCCCTATATCTGTTTCTGACGGAAAGAACTCCGCTTTCGGACTCTTTCTGTCCGACCACCGCAATATACGGAACCCATTCCTCTTCGGCAAACATAATCTTTTTACCGAGGCTGAAATCCCTGTCGTCTATATCTGTTCTTATATCGGACTTGTACATATCTTCCTTTAGCTTGAGAGCGAAATCCATAAACTTATCCGATACGGGAATTATCCTGACCTGCGTGGGACTAAGCCATAAAGGAAAAACGGGTATATTTTTTTTAAGCGCTTCTTCAATTATAAGATACATCCATCTTTCAATAGCGCCTACGGACGAATGACATATTATGCAGCCGGTTTTTTCACCGGTTTCGGCCGTGTAATTGAGCCCGTACCTTTTAGCGTCTTCGACGTCGAGCTGAACAGTAGAAAGCTGACAGGAACCGTTTACGGAATCTACTCCTTGAAATTCGTGTTTAAGCGCCCAGTAGTGCTTCATTTTTGAGAGAACTTCGATAAGCGCGGGCTTTTTAGAATATTTTAAAAGTTCTATTATCTTGTCTTTATATTTGTCGTAATACTCTTTTACTATTCTGAAAACTACGGCGTATTCGATGCCGGTTCCTTCGGCGAGGTCGGCGTATGTTCTGTAAAGTATCTGGTATTCATTAAATCCTTCTTCTAAGTTTAGGCAGAAACTGTGAATATCCGGCATAGTAAAGCCTCTCAGCCTTCTTAAACCCGACAACTCTCCGCTTTTTTCGTATCTAAAGCTCTTTGAAATTTCGTAAAATCTGAGCGGAAGCTGTTTATAACTCATTTTAGCGTCTTTAAGCATCGAAAAAAGTCCGAAATCTCCGGCAAATCTTAAAACAAACTCTTTAGACTGCGCAAATGCACCGGTATCGGACTTTTCGTCCGGCACTAAAACGGAATAATGACGCTCGTGAAAAGACTCTCCCTGCCCCTTGATTTCCGGCTTATTCCAGTTATAAATCAGCGGGGTTTCTATCTCCATGCACTTCAAACGATTTAAGGCGATATCTTCGGCCCAATCAGACAGAAGCTTATATAAAAGCGTTCCCTTAGGATAAAACCTTAGATGGCCGGAATCGGAATTTTCTTCGTGGTCTGCAATTTCAAGCCGTCTCATAGCGGAAACGGACGGGGGAGTTTCACCCTCTTTTATTTTAAATTCCTCATACGCAACGACTTTTCTAAGGGACGGGAAATCCTTAAACACTTTATCGTCTAATATGCTTTCATTTTTTAAATCTATTTTCGTTTCGACGCCGTCGTGATTCAATACGAAAAATTCGCTTTCTACGTCTTTTACGACGTCTTCTCTCGTTTTTTTTGAAGAAACGGCTGTTCCGCCGGCTGCCGCAGATTCGGTTATATGCCTCGATGATTCGCTTAACGGATGTCCTTTGCAGGAAATTTTAAAGCTTTTATACCACCCGAAAGGCGCCCTGTAAACCGTATAGAAAGACTCAAGCTCCGTTTTTAAAGCGTTAAGCGCCGAAACGGCGAGGGATGGAGAGGCAAGACTGCTGGAAAGATGTGCGTAAGGATATAAAACTAATATTCCGGGCTTTAATTTGTCGGCAAGTTCTTTAATTTCCCGAAAAGCCTGTTTTACGATATTTTCCGTGTTCTTTGCGTCTTCTTTTTCGACGGTGCAGAAAATTACTAAAGGTTCTTCAAAAAAATTTCCAGCTTCATTAACGAGGTTCGGGTCTATTTCTTCTGCGACTGGAGTTTTTCCGGTTAATGAATAGTTAAAATCATCGGCGTGAATTATTAATAGCTGCATATTATAATATATTAAAAGTCGTTTGGAAGACTTTCAAGCTCCTTTGCGGTAAACACCGGACCGTCTTTGCATACGTAAACGCTTCCTACGTTGCACCTTCCGCATTTGCCCAGCCCGCATTTCATTCTGTTTTCAAGCGTAGTAATAATATTGCTCTTGTCGAACCCCATTTTTTCCTCCAGCGATTTTAAGGCAAATTTTATCATAATTGGAGGGCCGCACACTATTGCAACGCTGTTTTCTCCTTTTAAAGGCAGTTGTTCGAGAACGGTCGGAACGAAACCTACTTTTCCAGTCCAGTCCGGCGTTTCTCCGCCCGGGTCCACCGTAATAATTACTTCGGTGTTTTTATATTTTTTCCATTCGTCGAATATGCCTTTATAAAGAAGGTCTCCTACCGACCTTGCGCCGTACAATATGGTTATTTTGCCGTAATCGTCCCGTTCGTCGAGACAGTATTCCATAATCGATTTTACCGGAGCCATGCCTATGCCGCCGCCTACGAAAACAAGGTCTTTCCCTTTCATTTTTGACGTATCGAAATAATTTCCGTAAGGGCCCCTGAAGGCTATTTTATCCCCCTGATTAAGGCTGTTTATGCCGGTAGTAGCTCTTCCCGAAGACCTGAAACTGAATTCAAAATATTCTTTTCTTAAAGGAGACGACGAAAACCCGAAAGTCGATTCTCCTTCGCCTATGAAAGAAAACTCTCCGAACTGACCGGGCAGAAAATCTATGCTGCCGCCGTCGATGGTAAGACGTATAGTTTTAGTATCCGCGGTTTCCTGAATAATTTCTTTTATTTCAGCCAGTTTCGGCAAATAAATATTTTCCATTAACTATCTGCTCCCTGCTATATGTTAAAAATTTTAATTAATCGTCAATCATTCGCATGCGTTAATCCAAAGCTGTTATACTATAAGATAAGCAATTTTTAAGCCATATCGGCTAAGTCTTTTGCAACTTCTTTAATATCTATGTCTTCGGGGCAATTCCTGGAACATCTTCCGCATCCTACGCATAGATATTTATCGAACTTTTCGCTGTATATTTTAAATTTGTGCATAAGCCTCTGCCTGTATCTGTCGCCCTGCGTGACTCTTGGGTTATGCCCTGAAGTATGAAGGGTAAATACGCCGAACTGGCAGGAATCCCAGTTTCTAATCCTCCTGCCTTCTTTTAAATTTCCTTCATCCTGAATATCGAAACAGTGGCAGGTCGGGCAGGTATATGTGCATACGCCGCATCCTATACAGGATAAAAATCTGTCCTGAAAATAATTATGTTCGAAGTTTTTGTCTAAAAAACTTTTGGTTCTTTCTATTTCAAAGAGCTTTTTCCAATCCTTGTCCGCGGGAACTTGGGCTTTTGCAGTTTCTTTAAAGAGATTTATATAGGGTTCGATAAGATTTAAGCCTTTTTCGCTGGTTACGACGGCAAAATATTTGCCTTCCGCTTTTTTAAGAAGTATGTCGGAACCGTAAGAACTTTCCGGAGAAAGCTGCATTTCCGTGCAGAAACAATAGTTGTCCGGCTTTTCGCAGGCTATAGAAACTATAGTCAAATTCTTAAATCTTTCGTTAAAAAATTCGTCTTTATAATCCCAGTTGAAAACCTTTTCCATTATAGGTCCTGCCCCCGCGTCGCACGGCCTTCCCCCGAAAATAACTCTTTTTTCGTTTGCCCCAGCAACCGCTTCGAGTCCGTCTTTAATTTCGGTATCGACGCCGGAAAAAGAATATTCTAAAAGCGTTTCGGTTTTAGGAAGAAGATATTCCTTATAGGACATTTTAGGCAGAAGAATATCTAAGTTTGCTTCTTCAAATCTGCTTATTTTTCCGTAAAAAGTGCCGCCGTCTTTATCTGTAGGGGCTATAACCTCAAAGTTATCGGCTATAATGCTATCCACAAATTTTTTAAGATTTTCCGCCGAAATTTCAAAATATTTTTCTTCCATTATGAACCGTCTCCAATATCTTATTTCTTATTTAATAAAGTCGTTGAAATCGCTTTCGCTGAAAACTCCGAAAACCGGTTTTGCATTAATATCTAATCCGGATTTATACCCGAACATATTATATACGTCTTTAGCCATTTTTTCGTTAATCAGCATCAGCGGAATGTTTACCGGACAGGCTCTTTCGCATTCTCCGCAGCCTATGCATCTTCCGGAAAGATGGTATGCCCTTATAAGATTCCACTGCGCATTGCCGGTCTCTTCAGAATTCGTATCTATCCACTGCGGCATATTTTTTTCCACTATGCATCTGGAGCAATAGCATAGAGGGCAAGCCTGTCTGCAGGCATAGCATTTTATGCATTTATCGAATTCTTTAGCCCAGAAAGCATTTTTCTCTTCCGCGCTCATAGATTCGAGCTTTTCTATGCCGGAATAAGGCTTTACGTTTCCCGACAAAACAAGTTTAGGCTCTTCCGATTCTATAAGAAAATCGTACAATACCGGAATATGCTCTTCGCATATTAGGCATTTGTCGTAAACTGCCGATTCCGATAAGTTTGTTTCGCCTTTGTCGGCAAGGCTCTGTCTTATTACCCCGTTGCATTCCATTCCGATAATTTTTATATTATCCCTGGAAATCTGATATTCCTGAATTAAAGCGTTAACGGCTTTCTCGTCGCAGCCTTTAACGACTATGCCTATTTTTCCGAACTTTTTGACTTCCGGTTTTTTTAAGAATACCGCAAGGTCCTGAACGGCATGCGGATTAAAAGAAAGCTTTCCGGCATCCTCCGCCTTTGTAATAAAAACTGGCCTCATTCTTTGGAGATTGGAACCTTTCGCATAGCCTATTACTAGGCTGACCTCTCCGCTTTCTAAAAGGTCTTTTGCAATTTTTTGCAGTTTTTCGTCGGTCTTTGTATTCGCCATAAATATATATCCTTTATTTTTTTGTAAATATATCGGTTGATTTACCGGGCAGAGATTTAATTTTATCGGTAAATTCGTTTATTATAGAAACCCATTTGTTTCCCTCGGAAGCGCTTACCCAAGAAAACTCGACTCTGTCTAAATCGACTCCTAGATATCCGAGCAAATCCCTGAACGTCGCATATTTTCTTCTCGAGTGGTAATTGCCGCTGGTATAATGGCAGTCTCCCGGATGGCATCCCGAAACCAAAACGCCTTTTGCACCTTTTTTAAAGGCTTCGACTATAAAAAGAGGGTCTATCCTTCCAGTGCAGGGGAGTTTTATAACTCTGACATTGTCCGAATACTTCATTCTGCTTGTTCCGGCAAGGTCCGCTCCGCTGTAAGTACACCAATTGCATACAAACGCTATTATTCTTGGGTCGCCTTGACTGTCTTCCACATGTTTCCGACCTTTATGCTCTTCCTTTTTTACGTCTTTATCTTCCATTTCCGAAAGACTCCTTTTTTGTTTCGATTTTGTGAAACCTTCTTTTTATACCGCCAAAGCCTTAATTTCCGCATATATCTGGTCATCCATAAATCCCTTAACGTCGATAGACTTTGAGAAACAGGCATTTACGCATGCTCCGCATCCGGTGCAAAGCCCCGGATTAACGTTAGCTACGACCTTAATGAGTTTCCCGCTCCTGTCTTTAATTTCTTTTTTGCTTATAGCATTGTAAGCGCATACTCTCTGGCAGTAAAAGCATGCAACGCAAGTCGCTTCGTTGACGTTCGCTATGGTTCCTTCGACCTCGTATTCGTTCTTCGAAAAAAGCCCTAATATTTTAGACGCGGCCGCGGAACCTGAAACGACGGATTCGGGAATATCCCTTGGCCCCTGCGCCATTCCGGCAAGAAAAATACCGGCCGTAGAAGACTCCGCCGGACGAAGTTTAGGATGCGATTCCGTAAAAAACCCGTATTTATCATACGAAATTCCAAGCATCTGGGCAAGTTTGTCGGAGCCTTTTTTAGGAATTACGCCGGTAGCGAGAACGACCATATCGGCCGCAATCTCTACCTGATTTCCGGACAGAGTGTCCGCGCCTTTAACGATGAGTTTTCCTTCGTCTTCATATATTTTAGATACCCTGCCTCTTAAATATATTGCGCCGTCCTGTTCCATAGTGCCCCTGACGAACTCTTCGTACCCCTTGCTTGTGGACCTTATATCTATATAGAAAACATAACTCTGGGAACCGTGAACTTTATGGGCGAATAACTTAGCATGCTTTGCCGTATACATACAGCATACCTTTGAACAATAAGGGACGCCTTTTTCCGGGTCCCTTGAACCTACGCACTGAACGAAAACAATAGTCTGCGGCGTTTTTCCGTCGGAAGGCCTTTTAATAAGGCCTTCGGTGGGACCGGAAGCCGACAGAAGCCTTTCAAACTGCAAACCGGATATTACGTCTTTATATTTTCCGTAACCGTATTCGCCGTACATAGAGGTATCCATTAGGTCGTATCCAGTCGAAGCGACGATTGCTCCAACCGTTTCTTCTATAATTTCATCCTGCAAATCGAAATTTATACATTTAGGTCCGCATGCGTCGTAACATTTCTGGCATTTTCCGCCCTTTTTAAAGTGCAGGCAGACAGACCTGTCCAGTACCGGAACAAGCGGAACCGCCTGAGGAAACGGAACGTATATAGCAGTCCTTTCGGAAAGGTTTACGTTAAATTCGCTTTTGACGTTTTTATGCATCGGGCAGGCATTCCAGCATTCGCCGCATCCGGTACAGTCTTTTTCGACGACGCTTCTCGCCTTTTTCTTTATTTTAACTTTAAAATTTCCGATATAACCGGAAATATCTTCAACTTCGGAATAAGTATATAATTTTATATTAGGGTGCTGGTTTGCTTCGACCATTTTAGGCGTCATTATACAGCTCGAACAGTCGAGAGTCGGAAAAGTTTCGTCAAGCTGTATCATTCTTCCGCCTATCGAGGGTTCTTTCTCTACAAGTATAACTTCTACCCCGCCGTTGGCGATATCGAGAGCCGCTTGTATTCCGGCAATCCCTCCGCCGATAACTAAAGCTTTTTTATTTAAGGGAACCCTGACGTCTTCGATAGGCCTGTCTCTTTTGACCTTCTCGACCATCATTTTCATTAAATCTACGGCTTTCGCGGTAGCCCTTTCTTTGTCCTCGTGAACCCAGGAAACCTGCTCCCTGATATTGGCTATCTCCACGAAATAAGGATTTAAACCTTCCTTAGCGGCGGCTTTTCTGAACGTATTTTCGTGCATATGGGGCGAACATGCCGCAAGAACTATGCCCGTTAAATTTTTCTCTTTTATTATATTTCTTAAGCTGTTCTGGCCCGGGTCCGAACACATATATTTATAATCTAATGCGCTTACTACTCCCGGAATTTTAGCCGCTTCTTCCCTGACTTTTTCGACATCGACCGTTCCGGCGATATTGGAACCGCACCAGCAAACAAATACGCCTATTCTTGACATAATATATACCTCGTATAACGCTCTATTTTTATTTTAATTGCTTACGTACGAAAAGATTGCTTCGCTATGTCCGCAATGACAAATTTTTAGCTATATTTTAATCTATCGTTGGTTAGCTAATCCTTCTATTTTTTTTAAAACCCTGTCGGCGGCAACCATATGGCCGTCTATTGCAAGGTCTTTGGGGT
>JAKAQA010000041.1 GCA_021811805.1 bacterium
CCGAGAGATTCAAGATATCTTTTTTCGGAATTTAAAGAGTTATGTTTAGGCGCCAAAAGAGGATAGTAAATACAGCCGAACGCGTTTCGTCGCACCTGAAGCTTTCTAACGGCGATTTTATTTCAAAGATAGACGCTCTTTACGGCTTAATGGAAAACTGCGGATTATGCCCAAGGCATTGCGGGGCTAAAAGGCTCAAAGGCGAAAAGGGTCTGTGCGGAGCGGCGGACAAATTAAAAATAGCAAGCATCAACCTGCATTTCGGCGAGGAACCGCCTATATCGGGTAAAACAGGTTCCGGAACCGTTTTTTTTAGCGGATGTTCTTTAAAATGTAAATTTTGCCAGAATTATCCTATCAGCAGGTATTGCGCCGGAAATTTTTACGATACGTCGGAACTTGCAGACGGCATGGTTAGACTGCAGGAAAAAGGAGCGGTCAATATTAATCTCGTTACGCCGATGCATTATATGCCTTTTGTTGCAGAGTCGATATTTATGGCGGGGAAGAGAGGATTAAAAATCCCTATCGTTTACAACAGTTCGGGATATGAAGAGGCAAGGCTGTTGGAACTTTTGGACGGCATTATAGATATATATCTGCCAGATATAAAATATTCGGACGATAAAAATGCCATGAGCTGTTCGGGCGTCGCCGGTTACGTAGAAATCAACAGGAAGGCGTTAAAGATTATGTACGGGCAGGTAAAAGAATTGAGGGTAAACAAATACGGAATTGCCGTTTCGGGTCTTTTGATAAGGCATCTTGTACTGCCCGAAAGCATAAGCGGATATGCGGATTCTTTTAGATTTATAGCCAGGGAGCTCGGCGGAGACGTTCCGGTAAGCCTTATGAGCCAGTATTTCCCTGCCTATAAAGCGGAATACGACGGCAGATTAAACAGAAAGATTACGGAAATGGAATATTCCGCGGCAGTCAAGGAATTAATAGATAATAATCTAACGGGTTTTTTTCAGAACGATATAAACATAGGCTCCTAAGATGCGGTATAAGTTAAATTTATATTAAATATAATAATATTAAAAAAATAAAATATGCCTAAAAGAACGGACATTAAAAGAATTTTAATAATAGGCTCCGGGCCGATAATTATCGGACAGGCCGCGGAATTCGATTATTCCGGAACTCAGGGAGCAAAAGCGTTATCCGAAGAGGGATACGAGGTTGTTCTCGTAAATTCCAATCCCGCTACTATTATGACCGACCCCGATTACGCATATAAAACTTATATCGAACCGCTGACCAAGGATTTTGTCGCCAGGATAATAGAAAAAGAAAGGCCCGACAGCATACTGCCGACGCTCGGAGGGCAGACGGCGCTTAATATTACTTTGGAGCTCTTTGACTCCGGAATAATACAAAAATACGGCTTAAATATTCTTGGAGCAAATATAGACGCGATTAAAAAAGCCGAAGACAGGGAATATTTCAAGAAAAGCATGGAAAAGATAGGCGTTCCCGTTCTGCAGGGCGGTTTTGCCAATAATATGGAAGAAGCGTACGAAGTTCAAAAAAGCATCGGTTTTCCGGTAATTATAAGACCTTCTTTTACGCTCGGCGGAAGCGGCGGAGGCATCGCTTATAATATATACGAATTTGCCGACATTGCTTCAAACGGTATAAATTTAAGTCCGATAAGCGAAATATTAATCGAAAAGTCCGCAATCGGTTTTAAAGAAGTAGAACTCGAGGTAATGACCGATAAAGATAAAAATACCATTATAATCTGCTCTATAGAAAACCTAGACCCTATGGGGATTCATACCGGCGATTCTATTACCGTCGCGCCCGTCCAGACTTTAAACGACGGAGACTTACAAAAACTCAGGGACTATTCTATAAAAATAATGGACGAAATAGGCGTAGAAACCGGCGGCTCAAATATCCAATTTGCTTTAAATCCGGATTCCGACGAGGTTTACGTTATAGAAATGAATCCTAGGGTTTCGAGAAGTTCCAGCCTGGCATCCAAAGCGACCGGTTTCGCGATAGCTAAAATTGCCGCTAAGCTCGCCGTCGGATATACTTTAGATGAAATTACCAACGATATTACAAAAAAAACGCTTGCATGTTTTGAGCCGTCCATAGATTACGTAGTAACCAAAATACCGCGTTTTACTTTTGAAAAATTTCCCCAAACCGACAGCACTCTTACGACCCATATGAAATCCGTAGGCGAAGTAATGGCTATAGGCAGGACGTTCTGCGAATCGGTCCAGAAAGCCGCCCGGTCTTTAGAAAACGGATATTACGGGATAGAATCGCTTTACGGTTTCGATTTATCTTACGGCGCGGCGGAAAACAAACAGGATTTCGAAGTTATTAAAGAAGAAGTAAAATCTTTAATAAAAAATAACGATTTCAAAAGATTGTTTTTAATAACCGATGCCTTAAGGCTGAACTTTACGGTTGAAGAAATAAATGAATTTTCTAAAGTCGATAAATGGTTTCTCAATCAGATTAAGCAGATAGTCGAACAGGAGAAAAAACTGTTTCTCTCAGGCAATCCGTTAGAAGATATAGAACTTATAAGAGAATCTAAAGAAACGGGCTTTTCAAACAGAATAATCGCAAAATTGATTGCAAGGAAAGCCGACGGCAGCCGTATTTCGCCCGAGGAATATCTAAAAAAAGACGAAAGAGCGGTTGCTTTAATAGAAAAAACGGAAAAAATTATAGACGAATTATGCCGGACGAATAATATAAAGAGAGTATTTAAAAAAGTCGATACATGCTCGGCCGAGTTCGAAGCGGCTACTCCTTATATGTATTCGTCTTACGATAAATTCAACGAAATTAAGCCTCTTGAAAACGAAAAAGTTATAATACTCGGAAGCGGTCCCAACAGAATAGGACAGGGCATAGAGTTTGATTATTGCTGCGTTCATTGTTCTTTTGCTTTAAAAGAAAATAATTATTCGTCTATTATGCTGAACTGCAATCCCGAAACCGTTTCCACCGATTACGATACTTCGTCGCGCCTTTATTTCGAACCTTTGACTTTCGAAGATACGGCGGCAATCTGCGAGGCGGAGAATAACCCTCCCGTTATACTGCAGTTCGGCGGGCAGACGCCTTTGAAGTTAGCAAAAAAATTTGACTCGAAAGGCATTAAAATACTCGGCACGCCTTTTAAATATATAGATATAGCGGAGGACAGGGAAAAGTTTAAAAATATAATAAATAAATTGGAGCTTAAACAGCCTGAAAGCGCCATGGCGTTCAACGGCGAAGAGATATACGACAAGGCCGGAGCTATAGGGTTTCCGGTTTTATTAAGGCCTTCTTACGTTCTGGGCGGAAGGGCAATGGAAGTAATATATAACGAAAGCGGACTTACTGAATATATTAAGAAAATATTTCTGCAGGACGTTTCGTTTCCCATATTGATAGATAAATTTTTGGAAGATGCCATAGAAGTTGACGTAGATGCTTTAAGCGATACGGAATCCGTTTATATTGCCGGAATAATGGAACATATAGAAGAAGCGGGCGTGCATTCGGGAGACAGCGCCTGTTCTCTGCCTGCATTTTCTTTAGATGCGAATGCGGTGGAAAAGATAAAAGATATTACGGAAATTATATGCCGCGAATTTTACGTTAAAGGGCTCGTAAATATTCAGTATGCGGTAAAAAATAATGAAATATACATAATAGAGGTTAATCCGAGGGCATCGAGAACCGTTCCGTTTATAGGAAAAGCCACCGGGGTTCCAGTAGCAAAATTAGCGACCAAGGTTCTTCTCGGGGAAAAACTTAAAAATCTCGGGCTTGGGCGGTCATTTAATATCGACTATTACTGCGTCAAAGAAGCCGTGTTTCCGTTTTCTAAATTTTCAAACGTCGACCCTATGCTTGGCCCGGAAATGAGGTCAACAGGGGAAGTTATGGGAATAGACTCGAGCTTTGGAATGGCTTACGCCAAATCGCAGATTGCCGCAGGGCAGAACCTGCCGTTATCCGGAAACGTTCTTATAAGCGTTAAAGACGAAGACAAAAAATATTTGAAAGAACTCGGCGAATCGTTAACGAAATCGGGTTTAAATATACTTGCCACTAAAGGAACGTCGGAATATCTCGATAAAGCCGGTATTAAGAACAAAAGAATAAATAAAGTGAAAGAAGGCCGTCCGCATATAATAGACGCCCTTAAGAATAAAGAAATTTCTATGATTTTCAATACGCCGAGGGGTAAAAAATCCCTGGAGGATTCATATATAATAAGAAGGAGCGCAATAGAGTTTTCTCTTCCGTATTATACGACCATGAGGGGCGCGACCGCCGCATGCATGGCAATTAAGGCGCTTAAGGAAAATCATTTATCCGTTAAGGCGTTGCAGGATTATTACAAAGGTATATAATATAATAACATTCTGGGCAACAGATAAAACAGAACAGATAGAAGATATTAAAATATTGCTTAATTTAATATCTATCGGGAGGTGGTTTCATTGGCGGGAAACGAAAAATCTTTTTATATTACGAAAGAAGGACACGATAATTTAGTTAAAGAATTAAAGAGGTTAAAATCGGTAGAAAGGCCGGCAAATATTAAAGCTATCGAAGAAGCTATAGCCCACGGAGATTTATCGGAAAATGCGGAGTATCATTCCGCTAAAGAAAAACAGAGTTTTTTGACGGGTAAAATCATGGAGCTTGAAGACAAAATAGCGCGCGCCCAGGTGATAGACGTATCTAAAATTTGCGAAGAAAAGGTGGTATTCGGAGCAACCGTAAAATTGCTTGATTTGAATACCGATAAAGAAGTTTCGTATAAAATAGTCGGAGACACGGAATCCGACGTTAAAGAAGGAAAAATTTCAATAAGCTCTCCCATAGCTAAGGCTCTTATTGGAAAATGCATAGGCGACGAAGCAAGAATAAACGTTCCTAACGGCGTTAAAGAGTTCGAGATTATTGACATTAAATATGTTTAGTATTATAATATTAGAACATATATAACATATTTATTTTTATATATATGATTTTATTTATATAAAACAGGAGGATTTATGGCGTTAAATAAAGCAGAAGTATCGAAGGTCATCGATGAAATAAGGCCTTCATTGCAGTATGACGGCGGAGACGTCGAACTGGTAAATATACACGACGACGGCACCGTTGACGTCAGGCTTAAAGGAGCATGCGCCCACTGCATGGGTTCCATAATGACCCTTAAGGGCGGTATAGAACGCCTGCTTAAAGAACGTATCCCGGGAGTTAAGGAAGTCAACGCGGTTCAATAGCCCTAAATTTATAGTTTATTAAAAAGCCCGCTGAAAGCGGGCTTTTTAATTTAAGAAAAAGGCGTAAAAATTCTTTTATTCGATTTTCCGAAATTCAGGCATATTTCATACGGAATTGTTTGCGCTATTCCGGCAATTTCTTGGATAGTAATTTCGTTTGCGCCGCCTTTCCCCGCTATTATTACTTCATCGCCCGCTTTTATTCCAGGTATTTTCGTTACGTCCGCCATAATAAGATTCATAGTTACAATGCCTTTTATAGAGGCGAATTTGCCGTTTATTAAAACCCTGCCTTTATTGGACATAAGCCTCGGTATTCCGTTGTCGTAACCTGCCGAAATTATTGCGATAGTCATATCCTTAGGCGCCTTAAAAGTATTATCGTACGAAACGAAGCCTCCTTTTTTAACTTTTTTAATCTGTAAGACTCTGGATTTTAAGGTCATGAGAGGTTTGAGTCCGCAGGCGGCGGCGGTATCGTTTTTTTCGGAGCCTAAACGGGGGAAATATTCCGGTTCATCGATGCGGATATTCGGATTGAATCCGTAAAGCGAAATTCCGGGCCTAACGGCGTTTGAATAATCTTGGCCTATCTTGTCGTTTAGAAGCGCGGAACTGGCGCTTATATGCACGTATGAAGGCTTAATACCGTTTTCAATAAAAAACGAAACCGTTTTTTTAAAATTAGCTATCTGAAAATTCGTATAATCTAAGTCGCTTCCCCCCGAAGACAGATGGCTGAATAAACCTTCGGCGTTAAGATATTGCTTGTTTTCGTTAACGATGTCCGCGGCGGATTTCACCTCTTTCTCATTCAAGCCGAGCCTGTTCATTCCCGAATCTAATTTTATGTGAATATTTAGTGGTTTATTCAAGCCTGCGGACTTTGCCTTTTCAAGAAGCGTTTTTAGATAATCTAAGCTGAAAACCCCTATCCTTAAATTTAATTCGGCCGCTTCTTTCAAATCCTCGGGATAAACCCCTTTAAGCATAAGCAGTTTGGCCTGAGGAATTTTTTTTAGGATTGCGCCGGCTTCGCCGATATTTATAATTCCGAAAAAATTTACTCCAGCGTTAAAAAGGGTTTCTGCGGACGGAACGAGTCCGTGTCCGTAAGCATCCGATTTAATAATCGCTATAATTGTTTTGTTTTTTACCGATTTAAGCAGTCTTATAAAGTTTATATTGTTTTTGAGGCTGTCGAGATTTATGTAAAGAGAGGTATCGTCCATAAGGTTTATTTTAAGAAAAAAGGGCATAAAAGTCAATTTCATAAGATTCATATCATTCGGTCTTGTCTGAAAACGCAGTTTCTGGTATCATATTAACTTATATATAACATTGAAGAGGGTAAAAATGAATTTAAACGATATAGATTATAATGCCGTTATCAAAAGCGCCCGCCTTAGCGGCGAAGATTTCGTAGATATTTTTATAGAATCCAAGATTTCTACTTTATTGTCTAACGAGGGTAAAAGGCTTGAAAAAGCTATTAACGGGATGATTCAGGGCGCGGGGTTAAGGCTTATTTCAAATAAAAAAACATATTACGCCTATACTAATAACCTCGAAGAAAATAATTTAATAAACATTGCGAAAGAATTAAAGGATGCCGCCGTAGGCGATATCAATAAAAAAGATAAAAAAGACGCCGGGTTTAAATCTTTAAATTTTAACGAAAAACAGCCGAAAATAGATTTTAATATAATAAAAGATATTGAAGGCGTTTCTATAGACGAAAAGTTAAAAACGGTAGAACCCGCCGTTAAATATTCATGGGGATTCGATAAAAGAGTCGTTCAGGTTAATATCACCTATTCGGATTACAGGCAGGACGTTATAATAATAAATTCCGATGGAGATTTTGTAAGAGATTTCAGAGAGAATCTTGCGTTTCTTGTGCATGCAGTAGTTTCGAACGGAGAAAGAGTAGAGGTGGGCTATGAATCTGCTGGAGGATTTACCGGATTTGAATTTTTCGATAAAAACGCTCCCGAAGATATTGCTCAAAAAGCTCTGAACAGAGCATTGACCCAGCTTGAAGCCCCGTTTGCGCCTTCCGGAACTATGCCCGTAGTATTATCCAGCGAAGCAGGGGGCACTATGATACATGAGGCAATCGGACACGGTTTAGAGGCGGATATTGCCGGAAACGGCTTAAGCGTATATTCGGATAAAATAGGAGAACCGGTTGCATCCAACCTGATAACGGTTATAGACGATTCTTCTTTAGCGGGTAAACGCGGTTTCTACAGGTTTGACGACGAAGGGACTTATTCGGACAGAAATGTGCTGGTCGAGAACGGCGTCCTTAAAAAATATATGTCGGACAGGCTTTCATATATAAAATACGGATATGAACTGACCGGCAACGGCAGGAGGCAGTCATACGAGCATGTTCCGATAGTCAGAATGTCGAATACGATGATCGCCCCGGGAAAATCCAACCCGGAAGATATTATAAAAAGCGTAGATAACGGCATTTTCGTAAAAAAAATGGGCGGAGGACAGGTAAATACCGTTACCGGAGATTTCGTATTCGACGTTATGGAAGGCTATACTATAAGGAACGGAGTTGCGGGCGGGGCCGTCAGCGGCGCTACTCTTATGGGAAACGGACCGGAGATATTGAAAAATATCGATATGGTGGGAAACGATTTAGGATTCGGAATAGGCACATGCGGAAAAGACGGACAGGGAGTTCCGGTTGCCGATGCCCAGCCTACTCTTAGAATTCCGTCGATAATAGTAGGCGGTAAAAATTCAAAATAACGATAACGGAATGGAAAGAATAAAAGATTGGAAATCATACCAAAAAACGCTTAATAAAAGAAAAGACAAAAAAAATAAATTTATCAGTCTTATAAAATATACGGCAATAATTATATTTATAGTTTTACTTTTTTACGGATCTTCCGCTCTTTACTTTTACGGGAAAACTGTTTTTCTCGCCGCAAATAAAAAAGTGCGGGGAACGGGAATCAGGCCTATAGTCTTTATTAAAGACAGTCTGACGGGCAAAAAATTTTCCAATTTCGATATCGCCGACGTTAAATCAGCCGGGTCTTTAAAGAAATATTTTAAATATAACCCTCCTGTATTTAAAACCATTCTGGATGGCCGTTATGTTCAAAAAATAGGAGGCTATACCGTAGTTTACACGCTTGACCCGGCAGTGCAAAAAGAGACCGAAAAGATTTTTAAAAAATATTCGGTTCCTTTCGGGGTTTTAGCCGCCGTAAATCCCGATACGGGAGCGGTGCTGGGTTTTGCGTCCTATTCTCATAATAAAAGCAAATCCGATGAAATTTCTCCTCTTATCGCTTATCCCTCAGGCTCGTTAGTCAAAATAATAACCGCTTCCGCCGCGATAGAATCAAAAGGCTTTTACCCGGGATTTAATATTTGCTTTAACGGAACGATGTACGGGACCGATAAAGCGTATTGGAAACAGAATATAGGTACGGGGTCTAATACTATATCCTTTAAGCAGGCTTTTGCAAAATCGTGCGACGTGGCTTTCGGCAAAGTTGCGGGATATTATGTAGGCAGGAAATTATTAACCGATTATTTTAATAAATTTTATTTTAACAAGAAAATACCTTTTATTTTGGGTCTTCATAAAAGCAAGGCCTATATTCCAAGAAAATTTTACCAGTTAGAACTTACGGGGGCAGGCTTCAAAAACGTAAAAATGACGCCTCTCCTTGCCGCGTTAATCGCAGGTTCCGCGGTTAACGGAGGTAAAATAGTCGAACCCTATATAATAAAAGAAATTATATCTTCATCCGGTAAAGTAGTATATATACATAAAGAACCTAAAGTCCTAAACGTTCCGATAACGGTTAAAACGGCGTCGGTCTTAAAGCGGATGATGATAGCGACCGTTACTAAAGGGGTAGCCCATGCGGATTTTTACAACACTGCGGGAAGATATATGCTTCCCGGGGTTATTGCCGGAGGCAAAACGGGAACGATATCCGGCAATAATCCTCAAGGGCTATATCAATGGTTCGCGGGGTTCGGCGAGATGAAAGGAAAAAAAATAGCGTTGTCCGCCCTAGTAATAGAAAACCCGGTCTGGAAGATAGAAGGCGGCGGGGTAGCCGAAAAAGCTCTTTTCGGATATTTTTTCTGATATAATATAGTATAAAATAATTATATATAATTATATATTAAGGAGTTGAATATGGCAAAAATTATTCCGTTTGAATATTTTGAAGCGGTTTTGGAACATTCGGTGTCTAATACGAGAAGAATTAAAAAAGAGCTTGGACTTGCCGAAGATATAGTCTCTATCGACTATGTGGGGCTGGCAATCCTTAATATAGCAAAATACAACGACGATTTTATAAAAACTATCGGAGGAGTCTTGAGAGACTCGGATGTCGTATCGGTTAAAAATAATCTTGTCTATTTATTTTTACCCGGAACCGATTTTGAAGGCTCGATGAATATAATCGGCGATTTCAAAGAATTTTACGAGGATGCTTTCGACTATATAGTTTCCGCGACCCTGCTGAAAGATTTAAAAAGCGTAAAAGACGTAATGGCTGAATTAGATAAACTTGCGCTGGATAAGGGTTGGAAGATATAGCTTTATATAAATGCAACAAAAATTTAACGCGATTGTAATATATACTTCATAATTCTGAAACAATATCTTTTTATAATAATATAGATACGTAAAATTATTGTAAAAGGATATCGTTTAATGGTCACATTTCTTAACAGCGCTACGTTTATAGGCATTGACGCGGTTTTAGTAAATGTAGAAATTTTTATAGCTAACGGCATACCCGGCATTATGATTGTTGGTTTACCCGACGTTTCGACTAAAGAGGCAAAGGACAGGGTTAAAGCCGCGATAAAAAATTCCGGCTTTGAATATCCGGTTAAAAAGATTACTATAAATCTGGCTCCCGCAGATTTAAGAAAAGAGGGTCCCCTGTTCGACCTGCCGTTCGCTATAGGAATACTGATCTCCGCCGGTTTAATTAAATGTGCGTTAAATTTAAACGATTATATTATTGCCGGAGAACTTTCCCTAAACGGCAAGATAAAGAAAGTTAACGGCGTAATAGCCCTCGGCATACTTGCAAAAAAATTAAATAAAAAACTTATAATTCCGTATGAAAATATAAATTCTGCAAGGTTTCTCGGAGCCGGTTTTCTTGCCTTCAGCCATTTAAAAGATATATGCGCTTTTATTTCAGGTATGCGGCCGGATGAAACTGCCGCCGACGCTAAAGACGGCACTGTTTATATTCACAGCCCAGAAGACGGCGGAGCGCATCCGTCTTTCGAAAGGATTATTTCCGGTATAAACAATAATGAAAGGAACGGAGAAAATTATCCGGATTTTTCGGATATTAAAGGGCAGGAGCTGGCAAAAAGAGCAA
>JAKAQA010000042.1 GCA_021811805.1 bacterium
CGGTAACGCCTTTTTCTTTCGCAAGTTCGTATATTATTATGGAATCTCTGATAGGAACATGTTCGGTAATTATATACATAAGTTTAATTCCGTTGTCTATCAGTTCATAAACCGCATCCAGAACAGACGTGGGAGGAACGTATATAAGGCCGGTATTTACGGATTCTTTTAATTCCTTGACTTTTAAGGCGTCTTTTACCGTATCGAAAACCGGAACAGGACATTCTTCTTTAAGAACGGTTCCGCCCTTTCCGGGAGTAACTCCGCATTTTACGATGCCCGGAAATAACTTTTCGGATTCTATAACGACCTGGGAAGCCTCCCTTCCGGTAATGCCTATTACTATAACGCCTGTGCCGTCGTTTAAAAATTTAGTGCCTTTAATCATATAGATAATCTCCAGTTAATTCTTTTAACGAACTATATTAAATTTTTATATTTTAAAATCTCGTAAAGTTTTTGGGGGGCTTCCGTAAGCGGAAGTTCGGAGTCGTATATAACCCCTTCTATATTATTTTTTACGAAACATTCGTTAAGCATTTTCAAGCCTTTTTGATATTCCGGACCGCTTCTTCTCACGACCCAGATTAATCCTTCGGGAAACGTTCCGTCTTTTTTCATTTCTTCTATAGCCGAAACCAGACCTTCTCCTAAAGTTACGTCTATCCGAGTATTGCTTGCCGTTCCGCCGCATACCAATACGGCCTTTAATCCAGGCTTTGAAAGAATAATTTTAGATATCCTGTTCATTTTTTCCGCGGGCGGATTTCCGCCGATATCCGTAAGATTTGCAGGCTTCATTCCAAGGGCAAAAACAGTCTCCGCCGTTATAGTCGAGCCTCCGCCGCCGAACGTCATCATTCCTATATTTCCGTCTAATTCGACGTAAGAACCTGCTTTTCCCCTGTGGTCGTCTCTGTCTATCAAATGAGCCGCTTTCTCTCTTTCCGTAAGAGGCCTTCCCATTGCTCCTCTTGCCGTATATATTTTCGAAGGCGCTATTCTTGCATCGTCGTCTATCATAGTTACGGCGTCTATTGCAAGAACCTTCTGTTTATCCGGATTTGCCTTGTCTCCGGCAATAATTAAAGGATTAACCTCGAGGAGCCTTGCTTCGGAGTTCCAGAACCCTTTATACATATTTGCTATGACTTCGGACAACTGCCTTAATACCGGTTTATCCTGCAGTCCTATTTCAATCAAATATTCTCTGACCTTATAAGGGAATAGTCCTTCGAGCGGATTTATTTCAAAAGTAAATATTTTAGAAGGGTCCTGCGCCTCGACGTCCATTCCGCCTTCAAGCGAAACTACGAATACGGGCCGCCTAGGCTTTGAAGAATATGTAAAACTTACGTATAATTCTTTTATTATGGAGGCTTTTTCCTGCAGTATTACGCTTACCGGTTTTTCGCCGTAAACTTCCGTTTCCATTAAAGCCTGCACATGTTCGTTGGCTTCGTCGCCGGTTTTTGCGAATTTTACGGCGCCGGCCTTGCCTCTTTTCCCGACGAGAACCTGGGATTTGATAACTACGTCGCCGTACTGCTCGACAAAATCGGCAACGTTCTGTCCCGGGTGCTGAACTACCAAATATTTCGGGGTAGGCACGCCGTATTTTTTAAAAATGGTATCGTATGTTTCGTATTCATAAAGTTTCATAAATAATAATCCTCGTTTTAACTTAAAATAGGCGTTACGGTCGGCATTGACGCAAGCCGACAGTAACGCCGTCTTAAAAATTATATATAGTAGGTTTTACATATTTTCGGCTATTCTTTCTCCGAATTGCGAGCATTTAACCTCGGTAGCTCCTTCCATCTGTCTTGCAAGGTCATATGTAACGTATTTCTGCTCGATAGTTTTATTTATGCCTTTCTCTACAAGGTCTGCCGCTTCTTTCCAGCCCATATGTATTAACATCATAATAGCGGACAGAATCAAAGAACCCGGATTCGCCTTATCCTGGTTTGTATATTTAGGAGCGGAGCCGTGGGTAGCTTCAAAAACGGCTATGGTATCCGACATATTTGCTCCCGGAGCCATACCCAAACCGCCGACCTGTGCGGCTAAAGCATCGGACATATAGTCCCCGTTAAGGTTTGGCAACGCCAAAACCGAGTACTCGTCCGGCCTGAGAAGTCCCTGCTGAAACATAGAATCCGCAATCCTGTCTTTAATAATAATTTTATCGGTATGGCCCGTAACTTCGGCTTCCGTTATTAATTTACTGCCGAACTCGTCTTTCGCTACTTCGTATCCCCAGTCTTTAAAAGCGCCTTCCGTAAATTTCATTATATTGCCTTTATGGACTAAAGTTACGCTCGATTTTCCGTTGTCTATCGCATATTGGATAGCCTTTTTAATAAGTCTTTTAGACGCGAAAGGTCCCATCGGTTTTATTCCGAGGCCGGCGTCCTCCCTTATTTTTTCTTTATTCTTTGGGTCGAGCGATATTAAAAAATCTCTGAGTTTTTTTGCTTCCGCGCTTCCGGACCTGAATTCGATACCCGCGTAAATGTCTTCGGTATTTTCCCTGAATATTATCATATCGACTTTTTCCGGGTGTTTAACCGGCGAAGGTATTCCTTTGTAATATTTAACAGGTCTGACGCAGGCAAAAAGGTCGAGCACCTGCCTGATAGTAACGTTTAAAGACCTGAAGCCGCCGCCTACGGGCGTGGTTAACGGCCCCTTAATGCTGACGGAATATTCTTTGAGGGCGGTTATAGTATCTTCGGGAAGATACTGGCCTTCCCCGTATTTTTCGACCGCTTTTTCTCCTGCATAAACTTCGAACCAGTGGATTTTTCTTTTGCCGTCGTAAGCTTTTTTAACCGCCGCATTGATAACGGTGTGCATTGCCCTCGTTAAATCTGCGCCGATTCCGTCGCCTTCGATAAAAGGAATAATGGGGTCGTTGGGAACTTCAAATTTGTTTGGCCCTAAGACCTTGATTTTCGAACCTTCCTTGGGTTCGGTAAGTTTTTGATAAGATGCCATAGATAGATTACCTCCTTATAATCTATTTAAGTTAAATTAGAATAAAGCCGAAATTTAAGTTGCTATAGATTATAATAAAACATTTTTTTAAAATCAAGCAAAAAATTAGTTTCGTTAGATAAAATCTTTAAACGAATTTAAAAAAGCCTGAAATAAAGACGAGCCTGAAACGAAAAATAAACCGCTGTTTTGGGCTAATGTTTCGGAATAACGGTCGGCGCGGTATTTCCCGTCCGCATTTTTGTGCCGCGTAGAAAAACCGCAGAAAGGAACGGGCTCCGGCGTATGTTTTTTCAGTTTAACCTGATTGTAATGGTCCGGTAAAACCATTACGGTATATTCTCCGAATTTCCTAAGCCCTTCAAGCACTCCGCCGGCTATAAAATTATCGAAATCTTCTATGGCTTTAAGTTTTTTTTCTATGCTTCCTTCGTGGGAAGCCTCGTCGGTAGCTTCGACGTGGATGTAAACAAAATCGCCGCCGTTTAACGATTCTAATCCGTATTCGACTTTGCCCTTGTAATTCGTATCTAAATATCCCGTGGCCCCCGGAACGTTTATGACTTTTAATCCGGCATATTTTCCTATTCCCTTAACCAAATCTACGGCCGAAATAACCGAACCGCTTAAGCCATAGGCTTCTTTGATAGTCGGCATAGAAGGCTTATATCCCTGCCCCCAAAGCCATATAGAATTTGCCGGAAGCTTTCCCGCGGCAGCCCTTTTTTTATTGACCTCGTGATGCTCCAATATTTTTTCCGCCTTATGCATTATTTCAAGTATTTCCGGAGCCGAAACCGCTCCGTGCGGAAGATATTCGTCTATTTGCAAATCGGGTATATCGTGCGGAGCAACGGTTTGAAGACCGGATATATCCATGCCTTCGGCAACCAGAAGATGCCTGTAGCTTACCCCCGGGTAAAAATGAAATTTATCGCTGGAAAGTTCTTTCCGAAATGTTTCTATTATGCTTTTTGCTTCTTCGGTAGTAATATGTCCGCCGGAATAGTCATGCATATATCTTTTTCCATCTTTTTCCAGTATATTTACTAGGTTAAGCCTGAACGCCACGTCGTCTTTTCCGAGTTCGACGCCCATGCTAGCCGCCTCTAACGGCGACCTTCCGGTGTAATAATTTAACGGGTCGTAGCCGAGTATAGACATAGAGCCTATATCGCTGCCGGGAAGGCATCCGTCCGGAATAGTCTTTATCAAACCCGTAACCCCTTTTGCCGCTATGGAATCCATATTAGGAGTTTTGGCATATTCTAAAGGAGTCTTCCCGCCAAGTTCCGGCAAAGGCAAATCCGCCATACCGTCAGGGCATAAAATAACGTATTTATGTCTGTCCATTTAATTAATAAATCCTCCCGATTATGTTCGCAATACTTAACTTTTAATATGCAGCAACCGCATAGATTACAAAAGACTGCTTCGTCGCATTAGCTCATCGCAATGACGGCATAAAGCCATTGCGAGCGTCAGCGGACGGAGTCCAGCAAAGCTCGCTAATCTTTTACTACTCTAATCCCATTGCTTTGAGTACCGAATGTTTATCGCACGGTACTACGATAGGCTCTTTCGAAACTTTAATAGCGTTACCGGGGTCTTTAAGTCCGTGTCCGGTGAGAGTAAGGACGCAAACGGCGCCTTTTTCAAAAAATCCGCGTCCGTTCAATTTTATTAATCCGGCGAAACTTATAGCGGAAGCAGGTTCGCAGAATATGCCTTCATTTGCCGCAAGAAGCACATATGCCTTTAATATATCTTCGTCGCTTATGGATTCGATTAATCCTCCCGATTCGTCTCTTGCCTCAACTGCTTTCTGCCAGCTTGCGGGGTTGCCTATTCTTATTGCCGTCGCAACCGTGTGCGGTTCTTTGACTACATGGTTTAAAACTATAGGGGCGGCGCCTTCCGCCTGAAAACCGAGCATTTTTGGAAGGCTTTTGATTTTGCCTGCGGCATGATATTCTTTGTAGCCCTTCCAGTAAGCCGTTATATTTCCTGCATTTCCCACGGGGAGAATATGGTAATCCGGCGCAACGCCCAGCTCGTCTGCTATTTCGAAGCTCGCCGTTTTCTGTCCTTCCAATCTAAAAGGATTTACGGAATTAACTAATGTAACGTCGTAATCCTTTGCGATTTCGCGGGTAATTACCAGAGCGTCGTCAAAGTTTCCCTGAATCTGCATTACGACTGCGCCGTGGACTAAAGCCTGCGAAAGTTTGCCGGACGCTATTTTGCCTTCGGGTATCAAAACGAAAGATTTTATTCCCGCTCTTGCCGCATAAGCCGAGGCGGATGCCGAAGTATTTCCGGTAGAAGCGCAGATTACCGCTTTTGAACCGTCGGATACGGCTTTCGATACCGCCATAGTCATACCTCTGTCTTTAAAGGAACCGGTGGGATTTAAACCTTCGTATTTAAAATATATTTCGATATCCGGATTTATAATCTTCCCTAAGTTGCGTGCTTTTATCAAAGGGGTGTTCCCTTCTAGTATAGTAATTATATGCCTGTCGTCTATTTCAGGCAAAAACTCGCGATACCTTTTGATTACTCCTTCATATTTGTTAAGTACCAAACCGCCCTCCCCCTTTTAACTTATATTGTCTTCGATTCTTAAAATCATCGTTTTTGCGGAAATAACGTCTAATTCGTCGCATAAGGCAATGCTTTTGAACAATTCCTCCTCGTTGGCCTCATGCGTAGTAATTACTATGGGGACAGAACCTTCCACCTTCCTGCCTTTTTGGAGCATGGAATTTATGCTTATAGAATTTTCGCCGAGAATTCCCGATATTTTTGAAAGAACGCCCGGCCTGTCCATAGCGGAAAATCTAAGGTAATATCTAGAAATAATATCTTTTTTGTTTTTGATATTAAGTTTATTTTTTATTTTAGAGATAATAAAATCATGATGGCTGTCTTCGTTTACCAGCCTTGATATCATTTCCATTAAATCGCCCATTACCGCGCTTGCCGTGGGATTTCCGCCCGCACCGTAACCCGTGAGGCTTAACGGTCCAGCAAATTTAGTATTTACTAAGAACGCGTTAAACACTCCGTCTATCTTCGATAAAAGACTGGAAGACGGTATTAAAGTAGGGTGAACTCTTATTTCTATTTTAGAATCTTCATTTTTAAGGATACCGAGAAGTTTTACCGTATATCCTAGTTCTTTTGCGAAGCTGATATCCAACTGCGTTATATCTTCTATTCCTTCTATTATCGCATCCTTCATAGACAGGCTGGTAGAAAATGCAAGCCTTCCTAAAACCGCAAGCTTGTGGGCGCTGTCGGTGCCGTTTATATCCAGCGAAGGGTCTGCTTCGGCGTAGCCTTTTTCCTGCGCCTTTTTAAGCACGTCCTCGAATTTTCCGCCTTCTTTAGTCATTTTAGATAATATAAAATTAGAGGTACCGTTAATTATCGAATAAACCGACTTGATTTTATCGCCGGCAAGCCCGTTTTTTATAGCCCTCAATATAGGTATTCCGCCTCCGACGGCGGCTTCAAACCCTATATTGGATTTTTTTTCTAAGCATTCCTTAAATATCTCTTCGCCGTGTTCCGCAAGAAGGGCTTTATTTGCGGTAATAATGCTTTTGCCTTCGGATATTGCCTTCAGTATGAAATCCTTTGCAGGGTGAATTCCTCCTATGAGTTCTATTACGATGTCTATTTTCTTGTCTTCGAGTATGTCGGAAGCATTTTTAACCGAGATATTTTTTATATTTTCGGTAACCGGATGACTGTTTCCGCGGGTAAATATCTTTCTGATATTTACCG
Source organism: bacterium (assembly GCA_021811805.1). GTDB lineage: Bacteria > SZUA-79 > SZUA-79 > Acidulodesulfobacterales > Acidulodesulfobacteraceae > Acidulodesulfobacterium_A. The sequence goes on from JAKAQA010000042.1 coordinate 6,799, forward strand.
GAACGGAAAAAATGGAGTCCAGCTCGCTTTTTTGTTCCGAAAATATCCGGTAAAAACTCGATGCGACCGTTCCGAAACCAAACAGTCCTATATTAATCTCTTTTTTCATATAATGTTGACCCTAAACCGCTTTATGAAAAAACTCTTCGTTGTTAATAAAATGTTTTACTCCTTTTGACGCCTGCCTTATTCGCATTTCGTTTTCTACAAGCGCAAAACGGACGTATTCGTCGCCGTATTCGCCGAACCCTATACCCGGAGAAACCGCAACCTTCGCTTTATCCAATAATAATTTTGAAAATTCAAGCGATTTAATTCCGGCGTCCAAAAATTGTTGCGGTATTTTCCCCCATACAAACATGGTAGCTTTGGGTTTTTCGATATTCCAGCCGGCAAATCTGAAACTTTCTATGAGTACGTCTCTTCTTTTTTTGTAATGCATGACCATATCGTTTATCGCGTTATGCTGAATTTCTTCGTTTAAGGCTATAATGGAGGCTATCTGGATAGGCTGAAACATTCCGTAATCCAAATAGCTTTTTATCCTCGAAAGAGCATTGATAAGAACCGGATTGCCGAGGGCAAAACCGACCCTGAATCCGGCCATGCTGTAGCTTTTCGACATAGAAAAAAACTCGATTCCGACATCCTTTGCGCCTTTAGCCTGCAAAAAACTGGGAGCTTTATATCCGTCGAAAGTCAAATCGGCATATGCGTTATCGTGAATTATATATATACCGTTTTCTTTTGCAAAATCGACTAATTTTTCGAAAAAATCAAGTTCTACAGTAACCGTTGTCGGGTTATGCGGAAAACTTAATACGATAATCTTAGGCTTGGGCCATGTCTGTTTAAGCGCCGTCATCAGATGTTCGAAAAAATCTTCGCCGGGAATTAAAGGTATGCTCCGAACGTCTCCGCCGGCTATAATAACGCTGTAAGCATGTATGGGATATGTAGGATTAGGCACGAAAGCGACGTCGCCCTTATTTATAATTGCAAGCATAAGGTGGCTCAAACCTTCTTTTATGCCCATCGTAACTATCGCTTCCAAATCGGGGTCAAGTTCCACTCCGTAATTGCGCTTATACATGTTTACTATGGCAAGCCTGAGTTTAAATATTCCGCGGGATACCGAATATCTGTGGTTTTTAGGATTTCTAGACGCTTCGACCAACTTTTCTATTATATAATCGGGGGTCGGAGAATCCGGATTGCCCATTCCAAGGTCGATAATATCGTCGCCGCGTTTTCTGGCTTCCATTTTTATTTTATTTACTTCCGCAAAAACATACGGCGGAAGCCTTTTAATAGTTTCAAAATCTTCTATCATTATAAAATTCCTCAAACTGATAAAAAAAATTAGATTATATTATATTATTTTACCGCTATAAAATAAATAATAAAATGAGGCGTATTTTAAGACGAATGTTTAAAAAATTTTTCGGCGCCGAAAGAACTTCTAACTAAAGGGGCGGAAAAAACATGCTTTACGCCTTTCTTATTCGCATAGTCTTTATATTCTATGAATTTTTTGAGGGGAACGTATCTGCGAACCGGAATATTTTCGAGCGACGGCCTTAAGTACTGCCCGATAGTTATAAATTCTACGCCGTTATTTATCAAATCGTCTATAGCTTTAAAAACCTCGGCGTCGTCTTCGCCGAGCCCTACCATAATGCCGGACTTTGTTAGAATATCCGGTTTTTTTTCTTTTATCTTTTTTAATAATTTTAAAGACCTTTCGTATGAGCTTGATGGCCTTATTGCCGGATACAGCCTTTCTACGGTTTCGATATTATGTCCGAAAATATCTATTCCGCTCCCTGCTACATTCATAACCGATTCTTCGTTTCCGTTAAAATCCGAAGTTAGAACTTCGACGGTTTGACAATCGGTCGTTTTTCTAATCTCCTTGACGGTTTCGGCTAAAATATCCGCTCCGCCGTCTTTGATGTCGTCCCTTGTGACCATGGTAATTACCGCATGTTTTAGTCCTAGTGATTTTACGGCGTAAGCCACCTTTTTCGGCTCGTCGGCATCTAAGTGCGGGCTTCCGCAGTCTTCGGACTGCGTATCCGAACCTGCGTCCTGCCGGAAATTAAGATAATCGATATTGCAGAAAGGGCATTTTCTGGTGCATTTATCGCCTAAGAGCAAAAATGTCGCGGTTTTATTGGAAAAGCAAAGGTTGAGATTCGGACACCTCGAAGACGAACAAACCGTATTGAGTTTTTTTTCTTTAATAATTCTGGAAGTCTCAAAAATATCTTTTCTGGACTTGATTTTTAAAATCTCGTTTTTTAAATATCCCGGAAGCCTTTCGTTCATCTATTAAATTTTAAATTCTTTATTCGTTTTTGCTTTTTAATTTCATTTTATTTTATAATTGCTTAAAATACAATATAATATTTTTTACAAAATATAAAAGGCGGGATTACCGGATGCAATACGGCGATAATTATTTTATGAACTTAGCTTTGGAAGAGGCTGAAAAAGCGGCGGAAGCGGATGAAGTGCCTGTTGGAGCCGTTATAGCAAGCGGCGAAGGCGAAATAATCTCTACGGCTTTCAATACCGTCGAAAAAGACGGCTCATGCATAATGCATGCGGAAATAAAGGCAATTTTAGCCGCTCAGAAAAAACTGGAAAATTGGAGGCTTGACGGATGCGCATTATATGTTACATTAGAACCATGCATTATGTGCTGCGGCGCAATCCTTCTGTCGAGAATATCTAAGGTAATTTACGGGACTATAGACCCTAAAGGAGGGTCGTCCGGTTCTATTCTCGAAGGCAAAATAGAAATCGTTCATGGCATTATGGAAGAAAAATCCTCGATACTGCTTAAATCGTTTTTTAAATCTAAAAGAGAAAATATAAGATACGGGAAAAATATGACGGATTAGTAATAGTAAAAAAGGGTGTCGGATTTGAAATCCGACACCCTTTTTTACTATTTTCTTACTTGTTCTTTTTTATCTTAATTAATCAGCTCCACAGCAATAACACTATCGGAATAATTAAAATCGTAAAAATATTAACGACCTTAATCATCGGGTTAATTGCCGGACCTGCAGTATCTTTATAAGGATCGCCGACCGTATCGCCGGTAACTGCGGCTTTATGGGCTTCACTGCCTTTGCGGTAAGTCTGCCCGTTATACTCGAATCCTTTTTCTATTAATTTTTTTGCGTTATCCCATGCCGCACCGCCGCTTGTCATAGAGATAGCGACAAAAAGCCCGGATATGATAGTTCCCAATAAAATACCGCCGAGAACCTGCGGTCCCATCGTAAGACCGAAAACTATCGGACCTGCAATCGGAATAAACGCCGGCAATATCATTTCCCTAAGCGAAGACTTGGTGACTATATCGACGCATTTGCCGTATTCAGGCTTGCCCGTGCCCTCCATAATGCCGGGAATCTCTTTAAACTGCCTCCTGACTTCGACTACTATGTCGCCTGCGGCTTTACCTACGGATTTCATCGCAAGGGAAGCAAAAATATACGGAAGCATTGCTCCTAAGAAAAGGCCTATTAAAACTTTGGGTTGAGCTA
>JAKAQA010000043.1 GCA_021811805.1 bacterium
AGCCTTTCGCCCCTAGCTATTCCCTGTCTTGTTCTCTCTTGTATAAGCAAGGCGCTAGATATGTCGTCTTTTTTTGCAATGCCGCGCTTTAATAAAATATCGCCTAATTTTTCGTTATTAAAATTAACCGGCGACAGGTGGTCGTTATTCATGCGAATCCCTTATAATAGCTTTTTATAAAATTAAATATGCAAAAATATTGCATATTTAATTTTATCATAAAATCAGAAATTTTTAAAATATATCGCTTAAAATTTCTTTAATAAGATTAAAATCGGCTCTTTTACCCGTCCAGATATAAAAACTTTCGACTGCCTGAAATAACAGCATAGACAGTCCGTTTACGCGTTTCAACGATTTTTTCTCGAGAACGTTTAAAAAGCCTGAAGATTTTGAAGAATAAGAAATATCGAACAAAAAAAAACCGCCCCTGAATTTTTTTAAACCAGCAAATAGATTATTAATCAGCCTGCCGCTTTCGGCCGACGGCGTTACGGTATTAACGATAATATCCCATTTTTTAGATAAAATACTTTTTAAGGCCGCTACCGAATTAAAATCGGAAGATGCAATTTCGGCATTCGATTTTAAGGACATTTTCCATAAACAGGCTTCTTTTTTAAGTTTATCCGCATTGTCCGCACTGCGGTTAATTATTAAAATATCTTTGGCTCCATCTTTTATCAAGGCATAAAGTACCGCTCTGGAAGCGCCTCCAGCTCCAATAATAATAACGCTCCTGCCATTTAAATTTTCTTTAAATTCATAATTTACGGCGCTGGCAAATCCTTTTATATCCGTATTATATCCGCGGTAATTGCCGTCTTCTTCTAAATTTACGGTGTTCACTGCTCCTATAGTTTCGGCTTCCGCGCTTAAAGAATCGATATATTTCAAAACTTCTGTTTTATAAGGCTTAGTAATATTCGCGCCTTTCATGCCGATAGCCTTAAAACCGTTAAATGCGGCGGCAAATTTTTCCGGGGGGACGTCGAACATGCCGTAACATAAGTTTGTTTCGAGGAGTTTATTGAGAAAGCCGTGTATCGTGGGGGAAAGAGAATATTTTATATTATAACCGAAAATACCGGTTAAATGAGGCGAAGCAAAAAGGCGGGCATCCTTTTGTTCTTTCATATTAAACGCCCATAAGCAATTATTTTATTTAGATAAGGCGACATCGTTCGCTTACCCGTTTTTCTTATTTAAAAAATTAATATTAATTTAATAATACAAAATAGAAATATTTTTTTCAATATATTTTTTATTTAACGTTGATATTGATAATTTTCTCCGTTTATTTTATAATTATTTTATGGACGCGAAAGAAAAAAATATAAACGATTTGACATTCGAGGAAGCCCTAAAAAAATTGGAAGAAAATGTTTTAAGCCTCGAAAAAGGAGACCTCGGTCTCGACGAATCTATAATAATTTACGAAGAGGGGACAAAATATTCGGATTATCTCCTTAAAAAGCTGGACTCCGCAGAAAAAAGGGTCGAAGAATTAAGCGCAAAAGACGAGGAGGGCGTCAGGCCTTCTTTAAATACCGAGCCTCTAAATATATGAACGACTTAGCGCTTTATATAGAAACCGGCAAACAATTAATCGACGAATTCATAAAAGCCCATTTTATCAAAAAACGTTACGATAAAAAATTCCGGCATAATAAATTTTCCCTTGCGGACGCTATGCTTTACACCCTGACCATGCCCGGCAAAAGAATAAGGCCTATAATTCTTTTGCTTTCTGCCGAAAGTTTGGGCTTTACGGATAAAAAAAAACTGCTGCCCTTCGCTTCTTCCCTTGAACTTATACATTCCTATTCTTTAATACACGACGACCTGCCTTCGATGGACAACGACGATTTGAGAAGAGGGAAGCCCACAAGCCATATAGTATTCGGAGAGGCTGCGGCGATACTTGCCGGAGACGCCCTCCTCGCCGAAGCTTTCGTTATGCTTTCGGACAAAGATTATATAGGGGGATTAGATCCGGTAAAAATTATAGAAGCGGTAAGGGAGCTTTCCTGCGCCGCCGGAGCCGGCGGACTCGTAGAAGGCCAGTTTCACGATGTTAATTCTTTCGGCGAGCCTTTAGATTTTGAAAAAATTGAATATATAAACTGGAAAAAAACGGCGAGCCTTATCGCTTCGGCTTGCGCGGTAGGGGCTATATTATCCGGCAAAGACGAAACGACCGTATCGGAATTCAGAAAATTCGGCGGTTATATCGGGCTGGCTTTCCAAGCCGTCGACGATGTTCTCGGAATTACCGGAAATAAAGAAATTTTAGGAAAAACGGCCGGCATAGACCGAATAAACAATAAGCTCACTATGGCTGAAAATATAGGGCTTGAAAGAACCCGCAAATTAATTGAAGAATACAATAAAAAAGCAATGGCGCACATAGAAAAAACAGGGGCGGAAACCGGTATGTTTATAGAATTAATAAAATATCTTACGTGCAGGATAAATTAGAAAAATAAATAACGATAATGTTCTTAGAAAAAATAAATAAACCGAACGACCTTAAAACGTTGCGGCTCGAAGAATTAGAAACGCTTGCGGCAGAACTGAGGGAGAAAATTATATCCGCCTGCTCTAAAAACGGCGGGCATATAGCTTCCAGCCTCGGGGTAGTGGAACTTACAATCGCAATTTTAAAATCGTTCGATATGGAAAATGCCGATAAAATAATATGGGACGTCGGACATCAGTCTTATCCGTATAAAATACTTACGGGAAGAAAAGATAAATTCCATACCCTAAGAAAATTAGGCGGAATATCAGGTTTTCCGTCCATCGCCGAAAGCAGATACGATTTCTTCGGAACCGGACATGCCGGAACGTCTATCTCGGCCGCCCTCGGTATGAGCGCCGCAAAGGATTTAATCGGCAAAACCGGAGTTAACGGAGACGGCAGGATTATAGCCGTTATAGGAGACGCATCCATATCAAGCGGTCCGGCGCTTGAAGGTTTAAATAACGCCGGTTCCCTAAAAAAAGACGTCATCGTTATATTAAACGATAACGAAATGTCCATATCGAAAAACGTCGGGGCTATTTCCAATTATCTCAACAGAATAATGAGCGGTAATTTTTATCAGGGGCTCAGAAAAGAAGCCGAAAAAATGCTTAACTCTATCCCTTTATTCGGCTCTCAAATGGCGAGGCTCGTTTCGAAATTCGAGGAATCTTTTAAAAACCTCATCGGACCCGGCATAATATTCGAAGAACTCGGTTTTACGTATATAGGCCCTATAGACGGACACAATATACCCTATCTTTTAGACTCGTTCGAAAATATAAAAAAAATAAAAAAACCCATTCTTCTGCACGTTATTACTAAAAAAGGAAAGGGATACGAACCGTCGGAAAAAAATCCTTCTATTTTTCACGGAATTTCCGCTTTCGACAAAAACACCGGATTAATGCTTAAAAAATCGGGAAACGTTTCTTACGGCGAAACTGCTTCGGACTTTCTTATAAATATAGCGGAAAATAACGCTAAAATAATAGCCGTTACGGCGGCAATGCCCGACGGAACCGGTCTTTCCAAATTTTCAAAGGTATTTCCGGACAGATTCTTCGACGTCGGAATAGCCGAAGAACACGCGGCAACGTTTGCGGCCGGAGCGGCGGCTAACGGATTAAAACCTTTCGTCTTTATATATTCGACTTTTCTTCAGCGTTCTTTAGACCAGATAATTCACGACATATGCCTCCAGAACCTTCCGGTCGTTTTTTGCATCGACAGGGCAGGTATCGCAGGAGAAGACGGCGCCACCCACCAGGGAATATTCGACATATCGTTTTTAAATTTTATTCCTAACCTGATTTTTATGTCTCCGCGCAACGAATATGAACTTATGCGGATGATTAAAAGCTCGGTTTCTTATAATAAGCCCGCCGCGATAAGATATCCTAAAGTAGAAATACCGCATTTCGATATTCCCGAAGAAAAAGCCGTTCCGATTATAAAAGAAGGGGAATTCGAGATTCTAATAGATGCGCTTCAAAACTTCGTAATAAGCGTCGGCGCTCCGCATACCGAAATTTTAAAAAATATATTGGCTGAAATAAATAAAGATATTGCGGAAAAAGAACAAAAAATAGGCCTTATAGACGCAAAATTTATATCCCCTGTTTCCGAAGAATTAATCGCAAAAATAAAAACCGCAAAAAAAATTATGACGGTAGAAGAAAACGTGGAATTTTCGGGTTTCGGAGCAAAACTTCTCACCGTCTTAAGCAGGAATACTCGCCTGTCCGGCTTAGAATATAAAATTTTATCTCTCGGAAATAATTATATAGAACACGGCTCCCGCGGCGAACTTCTCGCAATCTCCGGATTTTCTAAGGAAAAATTATACGATTCGGCCAGCGGATTTTTTAATATAAACTGTGAAAAAAATAAGATTAGATATTCTTCTTTCTGACGCTTCTTCGGCATTCGATTTAACGAGAACAAAAGCGGCGTCGCTGATAATGGAAGGCATGGTTTCGGTAAACGGTTCCGTATGCACGAAACCGGGAACTCCGGTAGGCAGGGAGAGCTTAATAACGATAAAAGAATTAAATCCCTACGTATCTCGGGGCGGTTTGAAATTAAAAGGAGCGTTAACCGATTTTAATCTCGACGTCAAATCAAAAAGAGCCATAGATATAGGCGCTTCGACGGGGGGATTTACCGACTGCCTTTTAAAAGAAGGCGCGGATTTCGTTTACTGCATAGACGTAGGCTACGGCCAGCTTCATTACTCCTTAAGGAATAATCCTAAAATTAAAAATTTGGAAAATATAAATATAAAATATTTAACTTTTGAAGACATAGGAGAAGAACTCGACCTTGCCGTTTGCGACGCATCTTTCATATCTCTTACCAAAATCCTTCCTTATATTTTAAAATTTATCAAGAAGCAGGGTTCAATGCTTCTGCTTATAAAGCCTCAGTTCGAAACCGACAATAAAAGCATTTTAAAGAAAGGCGTAATAAAAGATTCCGGCTCATACGAATTAATTATAAATAAAATAATAGATTTTTCAAAAAACTTAAATCTTACCGTGGACGGAGTAAAAAAATCATGCATAAAAGGAAAAAAGGGGAATACGGAATTTTTCATTCTCCTCAAGAAAAACTCGTGAAAATTTTTAAGGCTTTATCGATTTTGACATTTTTTTTAATATTTTCTGCAGTTTTGTATGGAAAAGCATATCCTGCCGCCGCACAAAATAACCGGTTAAAAACCGCTTCCGTCTTTAACGTCTCGGCCGGCTTCATTTATTATTGCAACGGGAATTATCCGGATGCGATTAGATATTTTAATATAGAATCGTCTAATTTACTTAAAAATTCTTATTTTAATTACATCCTTGCGGTATTATATTTTAAAAACGGAGAATATCGAAAATCTTTAAAGCGCATAAACCTTGCTCTAAGCCTTACGCCGCAAAATATAAAAAACCGGTTCGCAAAAAATGAAATTAAGTATTTAATACTGAAAGCTAAAATAAAGGCAAATCGGGGCGATATGAAACAATCGGCCGCAATCCTTAAACATATTCTGCAAAAAAATCCTTATAATCTTAAAACGCTTTTGTTTCTTTCCAATTTGTATATCTACGAAAAAGATTTTAATACGGCGGTATTTTATCTCAACATAATAAAATTAAACATCCCCGACAATATTAACGCATATTATCTGCTGTCGAAAATATACGCGGTTCAAAACAAAAATAAAAAAGCCGAACGGGAACTGATAAGCCTTATAAATATCGACCCTTATTTTAAAAAGGCATACTTCAGGCTTGCCGCCCTTTATATCCTTACGGGCAAAGAAAAAAAAGCGATAAACGTTTTTAATAAATATCTCAAAATCGACCCTTATTCTAAAACCGCGATTTATCAGTCGGCTATACTCGAATACGCTTTAAAGGACTACCGCGCGTCCAGAAAACGCTTTTTAAATTTTATCGGCATAGCAAAAAATTCTAAAGATAATTATAGATTAATAAACAATGCTTATTTCTTCACGGGAATATCGTATATAGTGCAAAAAAAATATAAAAGAGGGCTGTTTTATTTGAATAAGCTGAAACCGGGGAGGCATTATATAGACGCTAAACTTCAGGAAATAGAAATATACATAAGCGGCTATAAAAAAACCGGAAATATTAAATACCGGAAATCCGTCGAAAGCATTATATCGGGAATGCTTTCCGATAAGAAGCTGAATAAAAATTTAAAATTTTATTATTTTTCGGCTGTCGCCCTCGCGGAGATAAAAGATTACCGGATGTCGGAATATGCCGTAAAAAAAGGATTATTAAAATTTCCCGATAATACCGCCCTGTTATACGAATTAGGTTCGGCGTACCACGCGTTAAAAAAAGACGGCAAGGCTTATGCGGCTATGAAAAAGATTTTAAAAATAAACCCTTACGACGCCGATGCGCTTAACTATATAGGATATTATCTCGCCGTAAAAAATAAAAATTTAAAAAAGGCGGGGGAGCTGATAAAAAAAGCCTTGTCTTACGATAAAGGCTCTCCTTTTATCCTTGACAGCCTCGGGTTCGTGTATTACAGGGAAAAAAAATACGCAAAGGCGCTGAAATTATTTAAAACCGCTCTTAAAAAGCTCGGTAAATCTGCAACCGTATTGAAACATACGGGTATGGATTATTTTATGCTGAAAAAATATAAAAAAGCCCTGGAATATTTAGAAAAATCATATAAAATCAAGAAAACCGAAGAGGTTGAAAAATATATATTTCTAATCAAAAAGATGAAATTTTAAAATTTCTCCAATTTTCTGTAAATCGTTTTTAATCCTATTTTAAGGTCGTTGGCGGTTTTAACTTTATTAAAACCGTTCATTTCCAATGTTTTTTGTATAATAATGTTTTCGGCGTCCTCCATGGCTGTTCCGAAAGGTATTCTGATAAAATCGTCCCTGCAGGATTTTGAAAAAAAAAGTCCTGAATATTTTTCTTTTAGATAGCCGGGCAGCAGAGATTCGTCGGCGATACCGCCTTTTGAAACGGCGGTCATATATTCTATAATATTTTTAAGCTCCCTTACGTTGCCCGGATAATCGTAGCTTAATAGAAAATCTAATGCCTCTTTGCTTATTCCGCTAATTTTCTTTCCGTTTTCGTTCGAAAAATCTTCTAAGAACTTCTTTATAAGAACGGGTATGTCTTCTTTTCTTTCTCTCAGCGGTATGAGCTTTAAATTTATTACGTTAAGCCTGTAATATAAATCCTTCCTGAATTCTCCGCTTGAAACCTTTTTTTCTATATCCTGGGATGCCGCTATAACTCTTATGTCTATTTTAATGGTTTTATTTCCGCCGACTCTTTCAAATTCCTTTTCCTGCAGTACCCGCAATATTTTAGACTGGGTCTTCAAGGAAATCTCTCCTATTTCGTCTAGAAAAATCGTTCCTCCGTCCGCAATCTCGAATCTCCCCCTGTATAAAGAATCCGCGCCCGTATAAGCCCCTTTCTCATGCCCGAAAAGCTCGCTTTCTAAAATAGCCTCCGAAAGAGCGGCGCAGTTTACTTTAACAAAAGGTTTATTTTTCTTCCGGGAATTATTGACTATAATATTTGCAAGAAGTTCTTTGCCCGTTCCCGTCTCTCCCTCTATAAGCACCGTAGAATTGGTGCCGGAAATAGCGATAGCCGTGTTGACTATAGCGGTCATTTTCCGGGAGGATGTTATAAGACTGCCGAAATTAAATTTTTCGTCGAGCCTGTTTTTAAGAACGTTCAACTCGTCGATAAGGCTTTTATTAGATATTATACGCTTAATTATCAGTTCGAGCTCGTCTAAGTTTACGGGCTTAGTAATATAATCGAATGCTCCGAGTTTCATGGCTTCAACCGCGGTTTTTACGGAACTGAAGCCGGTCGCCACTATAATTTCGGGATTCCGGACCCTTCTGCCGTCTTTTACCGCTTTTAATAAATCCAATCCTGTTCCGTCGGGCAGTTTAAGGTCGGTAATTATAATATCTATTTTATCTTTATTGCCGGAATCTACGGAATCCAATATTCCGAATGCGGTCTTAAGGCAGTCTGCTTCAAAAACTCTGTGTCCTTTAAGGTTGAGATATTCCGAAAGTCCGTTCCGTGCGGCGTCGTCGTCTTCGACTATCAGTATGACCGCAGGTTTTTGGGAAGGTTCGTTCATTTTTAATTATTGCAGGTCTTTCATTACAACGGAAATCTTAGTACCAAACCCTTTTTTCGACTCGATATTTATATTAAACCCATGGGCGTCCAGGATTCTTTTAGTCAATGCAAGGCCAAGTCCGGCTCCCGTTTTTTTCGTGGTGAAAAAAGGCTCGAAAATCTTTTTAAGCGCTTCTTTTTCTATTCCTGCCCCGCGGTCCTCAAACGTCAAAGATACTTTATTTAAAATATAGGAAGAGTAAATAAAAACGCCGCCTTTTCCGCCTTCATAAGATTCTGCCGCATTTAATATTAAATTTTTAAATACCTGAAGCATTAAATCTTTATCCATTCTAATATAAATATTTTTATCCACCGAATCGGAAAAACTTATTTCTTTTGCTAAAAGTAAGTTTTTAACGGTTTTATAGGCTTCGTTTATCAATTCCGAAAGATTAGCCTCTTCCGGATTTATATCGAAATCTTTGGTAAATTTCAATATGCCGTCCATAGTCTGCGCGAGCTTAGCCGTTTCGCTTTCTATCAATCCGCCGGTTTTAACGATGCCGTCTTTATTCTTCTCTACATTTTTAACTTTCTCGGTCAAAACTCTGGAATTTATCAAAACGGAATTTATATTGCCTTTAATCTCGTGCATAATAGTCGAAGGTATTTCCAGAATGTTTTTTTCTAACGACCTTAAAGATGATTCGGCATTATCCTGCGCTTCTATAAGCCCGTAAAAATATATATACATAAATATTATAAGACCGACCGCTAATAAGAGCGCCGCGGCAAATATAGAATAAAAAGAAGCGGCGCCGAAACCGCCGTATAACGATGGATAAGCAAGTTTTAATCCGTTATTGCCGTTAACGAAGATCATGCCCGATTGTTTAAAGGAATATATCGAACCGGGAGTTTTTGAATGCAGGACGTCGAACATCCGGAAAGCCGTATATGCAAAAAAACCGATGGTTAGAGCCGTCAATCCCGCAATAAAACTTAACAGGAAAACTTTAAACTTTTTAGTTTTCGTCTTTTGCATTATCATAATCATAATATATATTTTATTACATCTTTAATTAAAAATCAAAAAATCTTTTAGCGGACATTTTTTAGATAGAAATGAAAAAGCGGAAGGGCTGAAAAGCCCTTCCGCTTTAATTTTATTGCGTTTGCATCACAACACTGCGTCGGCAGGATTAGAATGCAAAGTCGAGACCCGTGCCAACTGTATCGTCTTCCTGCTGGTTCGTAAACGTGTATCCGAGATAAAGATGCGCGTTGTAGGCTAAATTGATTTCAGCCTGAAGGTCAAGCGCATTCTTTATGCCGTTATAAGATGTACCGGGAAATATAGGACCGCCATATAAAGTATTGATGTCAGTCGTTACTCCATTACCCTTGCCAGCTACACCGTTTGCGAACTCCAATTCCGAATTTTTATGCGTCCAGGAATACTGCGCATAGTCAGCCGTCAACATAATACCATTATTCATAACTGGCAATATATATCTGCCGTATGCTTCAAAAGTGCTGTAGCCGTTAGATGTATCGGTTATGCCGTAAGGCAATGTCTGGCCGCTTGAAGCATATGGATTAGAATCGCTCTGGACCATATAGGTTAAGCCAAGCTCGTAAACATCGTTGGCAAGGTCGACATCGACGCCGTTAACCATAACGCGGTTGGTCCATGCATTACCGTTTACCGCAATTGGTTCCGAAACGGTCCCGCCGTAGTAACCAAATTCAAGCTGTCCCATTGGTATTGGAGCATATTCCTTTAACTGATAAGTATATTCCATAGCGTTAGAAGTCGTTCCGCCGGTAAGAGCTTCTGCATTAGAAGCACCCGTGATAGCAGGATAAGAACCCTGATCATTCGTAACCGTTACTTTATACCACAAATGATAACCAGGC
>JAKAQA010000044.1 GCA_021811805.1 bacterium
GCTAAACTTTTAAGATAATTAGAGTTTGAATCTTCGTATTCTTTCTTAAGGTTTTTCAGCGCATTTTTTAAATAATTAAGTTCGTCCTCCGCTTCCGCAAGATTTTTGGGGTTTGGAATATCGTCTATATCGCTGTCTAATTCAACGGCTACAGAACCGCCGTCCGCCTCGCCTATTCTTTTTCCCAATTCTTTTTCGATGTTTAAATCGTCGAAGCCGGCGGAACTTGAGTCTTCGGAACCGTCTTTTTTTTCATTTTCATGCATTTGCCGCATCTCCAAAAATTTTATTTATTTTTTATTTATATAATACCGCTCAAAAATTTGGCCATAAAATCTATTAACGGAATAACGTGGGAATAGTTCATCCTTAACGGCCCGATAATTCCTATCGACCCCTTAAGCATATTGTTTTCGCTTATATAAGGAGCCGTTATAAGAGACAGTCCCGATATTTCCGACCACTCATTATCCGAACCTATAAATATCTGTTTTGTTTTGCAGTTTTTGGTATGTCCGAGCAGTTTTATTATCGTCGTTTTATCCGAAATAGTTTTTATGAGAAATTTTATCTGTTCGTTATCGGAAAATTCCGGCTCTTTCAATAAGTCGGTTTCCGGTCCGACGTATAAACATCTATCGTAATTATTTTCAGTTCCGGCGACTGCACGGCAAAATACGGCGCTGTTTAATATAGAATAAAAATTTTCTTTATCGCTGCGCATTTCTTCGGCTATGATATCTTTTAAAGCGTCTAAATCGCATTTTCTATTTTCTATAATTTCGTTCAATTTTTTAGAATACCGGCTTAACTCGTTTTGTTTGATGTCTTTAGAAACGTAAAACGATTTATTTTCGGTAATGCCGTTCTGAAACACTATAACCGCAAGTATATTGTTCGGCTTTATCCTTATAAACTCAATATGTAAAAGATGGATGCTTGAGGTATCCGGCGCCAGAACGACTCCGGCATAATGCGATAAATCGGACAGCGATATGGATACCTGGTTCAATATGTCGTCTAAATTTCTACTTCCCGAATCGAATCTCTTTTTTATATTTTCTTTTTGTTCATGCGTAATCCTTTGGGTCTTCATCAAGCCTTCTATATAAAACCTGTATCCTTTTGCAGTGGGAACCCTTCCGGCAGAAAAGTGGGGCTGATATATATATCCTTCTTCTTCAAGCGACGCCATTATATTTCTGACGGAAGCAGGGCTTAAATTAAGATTGTAATTCTCGGCTATGAATTTAGAGCCTACCGGATTTGCCGTTCCGAAATATCCCTCTATGATACCGAGCAGAATTTCCCTGCTTCTTTCGCTTAAATCACCGTAATTATGTTTTTCGCATTTTTCTTCCATAATTTTCGACAATGTTCAATGCAAACGAATTGATGAGCTACGCTGGAGTTAACTACGATAGACTCCGTCCGTCCGCTTTTACCCGCAATGGCATTATATATTTTCAAATTATGTATTATCTCGATTAATTAGCACTTAAACATTATGAGTGCTAAATACTATTTAATCAAGATTTTTATATTTTGTCAAGATTAATCCGCTTAACGAGTTCAATTTTTTGCAAGTTCAACCTAAATCTCCAAATCCTGACTTAAAAATTTATATCCTTCTTTTTTGCGCCTAAGGCGCAATTTTTTAAGATTGAATTAATATTCAGGAATAGTACTGCAAAACTTTCTATGTTAATGCCTCTTTTGTTTTTTTTGTTTAACCTTTCCGGCGATAGGTTTTGCGGAATATTATATCACGTAAACATATAAAACATAAGAGGTTTTTGTTATTTTTTTGTATATTAGGTAGTTCTAAATCGGGATTGGGGTAAAATTTTTTGCTTTACAATTTTTAGATAATCCAATAAAATATAATAATGCTTTCAAAATTAAATAAATTCTTTTCCTCTGTTAAACTTGCTATATTCCTTTTTATAGCAATCGCCGCATTTTCGATGGTCGGAACTTTCATAAATCAGGGCGATACGGCAAGCCAATACAGGACTATTTTCGGGACGCAGACATATCACGTATTATACTGGCTGGGGTTCTTAAATATTTACGGTTCATGGTATTTCATCGGGCTGGCGGCGCTGTTGGTCGTAAATATCGTAACGGCTTCCGTCAATATTTTTCCACGCACCCTTAAAGCGGTTTTCGGACCGTATCCGTCTTTCAAAGAAATGATGGATAAAAAAAGTCCTAAAGCTGTATATGAGGTTGTCGAATCTACAAAAAACGCCGGAGAAACCAAAAAAGTTTTAAACGAGAAATTCGGCAAACCGTTTTCCGAAACGGAAACCGAATTATACTATTCAAAAAACTCTATTTTCAGATTTTCTCCGTATATAGCCCATCTAAGCATAATAATAATAATAATAGGCGTAATATTAAACGTTAAATACGGATTCAGGTCATATGCCAACATTAAAGTCGGCGGAAAGACGGATATATCTTATTTGACTAAAAATCGGAAACCCTTAAATCTTCCTTTTACTATAAGGCTGGACGATTATCGGACAAAATACTATAAGGACGGTATACCGAAATCTTATACAAGCAAAATAAGCATAATTAAAAATCATGTAAGGGTCGCCACAAAAAATATCAGGGTGAACCATCCCTTTACATACGACGGTATAACTATATATCAGGCAAGCTACGGTCATTATAAACCCACCAAGGTCATAGTAGGACTTTTGGTGCTTAATTTAAAAAACCGTAAATTTAGAAAAGCCATATATGCCGACGTGGGTAAACTTTACGATGCAGGCATAGACAATATAAAATTCAGATTTATTACTCATAAAAAGCCTAAAAAAGGCGAAATTCCATTTTTTATAAAACTAAATAATAAACATATAATAAATTTTCATGTTTTGCCGTATAAAAATCAAAGCACTCCGTTAGTATTTGCCAAATACGATAATATCGTTTTTATTTATAGCGGGGTAAAGCAGGTAAAAAGCTATTATTACAGCGGGGTCGAAATAACCAAAAACTCATATACGTCTGTTATATGGGTCGGGAGCATAATCCTGATAATCGGTCTATTTTTTTCTTTCTTTTTTAACCATAGGGAAATATGGGTTAATTTAACAAACTCAAAAGACGGCAAGAAAATTCAGGCCGAAATACTGGCGGTTCCTAAAAAGAAGTTTGAATCGTTTTATAAGGACTTTTATAAAAAAACGGCAGCAATAAAAAAAGAATTGCATTAAAGAGGATAAAACTATGATTTCCGCTAACGCTTCGGCACTTGACGGTTCTTTATATTTTGCTATATCTTTGCTTTTAGTAATATTGTCTTTCGCAGGCTACTTCATATTTCTATTAACGGGAAATAAAACGGTTTCCAAAGCATCTTTCGTCGTTCTGATTGCGGCATTTTTAATACAGACATTCGCATTCGTTATACGGTGGATTGACGCCTACAAAATCGGCATAGATACCCCGCCGCTGGTTGACCTTTACGATTCAATGGTATTTTTCGCATATGTTATTATATTAGGCTTTATCCTTATAAGAATTTTCTACGATTTCGACATCTTGGGTTTTATTATAACAATAGTCGCCGCATTGGCTTTAGCGTTCGCTTCTTTTTCTCCGCTTGCTCCAAGCGCGATAGAGCCCACTATTCCTGCGCTTCAAAGCTACTGGCTGATTTATCATATTATGACTTTGTTTGTATCTTACGGCGCTTTCGGAGCATCGTTCGGCTTAGGAATACTTTATTTGATTAAAAGCGGCAAAGAGAACAAAAACGGCGGGGGCAATAAAAAACGCGGCGGGTTCGTAAGCCTTTTGCCGCCTTCTATTATTATAGAAGAAGCTATTTATAAAGTCGTCGTATTCGGACTAGTGTTTCTAACCGTAGGCATATTAATAGGCGCCGCATGGGCGGACAGCGCATGGGGCGGGTACTGGAGTTGGGACCCTAAAGAAACATGGTCGCTTATTACGTGGCTTACTTATATCTTATTTATCCACGCAAGATTTATAAAGGGCTGGGGCGGCAAAAAAATGGCGTGGATTGCCGTCATAGGGTTTGCGGTCGTCATATTCTGCTACCTCGGCGTAGATTTAATATTACCGGGACTGCATTCCTATGCAACGCCTGGCTCGACCTCAATTTTGTAATATAAATTCCGGAAAAATAAATCGTTATGAATAATGCTGCGGAAAAAAACTTCGAAGTCGGCGTTTTGCCTTTCAGACCTTATATTTACAACATTCGGTCTGCCGGAGAAATTAAAAACTTAACCGCTCCGCCTTACGACGTTATAAGCAAAGAACTTCAGGACGACCTATACGGAAGGTCGGAATATAATATAGTCCGGCTTGAGTTTGGAAAGGAATTTGACGGCGACGACGGCTCTGAAAATAAATATACGAGGGCGGCTCTATTATTTAAGGAATGGATAGCCAAAGGCATTTTAAAAAGGGAAGATGAGGATTCCATTTATATTTACGTTCAAAAATTTACCGTCGATAACGTTTCTTACGAAAGAATAGGATTTTTATCGCTTTTCCGTCTGCCGGAAACAAAAGGGAACCGGTCTATTTACGGCCACGAAGCCACCCTTTCCAAACCTAAGGAAGACAGGTTCAAACTTATAGAAGCCGCTAACGTTAACTTCAGCCCTATTTTTTCTGTGTTTGAGGATAAAAATTCCGCTGTTTTAAATATTTTAAAGAAACCCGTGGAGGACGGAGCGGCAGAAAAACTTTTTGATTTTACCGACGATAACGGCATAAAAAACATTCTTTATAGGCTCGGCAGCGAAGGAGTTATAACCCATATTCAAAGCATGATGGCATATAAACCGGTTTATATAGCCGACGGACACCATAGGTTCGAAACTTGCATTAATTACAGGGATTACGTTAAAAAAGAAGGATTAGACAAAAAAGGAATTAACGCGGATTTCTGCCTTATGTATTTTGCGCCTTCAAATCAAGACGGACTCGTTATCCTGCCGACGCACAGAGGCATAAAAGGAAAAGATATACATATCGAAAACCTGCTTGAAAGCATTAAAGATAATTTCGACTGTAAAGAAACAAATTTCGATGATTTGCTTAAAGAAAACAAAAAATCAGGTAAAAACATCGTTTCTTTTGGGTTCGCCCACAAATCCGGAAGGGCATTCATTTTATCGTTTCGTGAGGGCGGCAGGAAAGAAGAAAAGAAAGAAGACGATGGCTCTTTGGAGAGATTAGACGTTTCCGTTATGCAGGAATATATATTGAAAAAAGCTCTCGGCATAACGCAGGAAGAAATAGACGCCCAGAAATATCTCGTATATGAAAAGGACCCGCAAAAAGCTTTAGAAAAAGTAAAAAGGGGCAGTCTGGAAGCAGTTTTCTTTATGAATCCCACAAAAATAGAAGACGTCATAAAAATAGCTTCGCTGAACCTGAGAATGCCGCAAAAATCTACCTATTTTTATCCTAAAATATTAACCGGGCTTGTCGTAAATCCCCTAAAAGATTAATAATCAGACATCGTTTCTAAGCCATTTAAGCCATATAGATATAGACACTCTAAGCCATAAAAAAGGGGACGGATTAAAATCCGTCCCCTTTTTATACATTTTAAAATTAAAAGTCATTTAGAAATTATATCCCGCCTCGTCATGCTGGGTGATGTCGAGACCGATTGCTTCGCTTTCTTTATCTACGCGCAGACCCATAACTTTATCGATTACCTTGAAGATTATATAGCTCATAATGAATGAGTATGCCGCTACGGTAATTATCGTCAAAAATTGAATCCACATCTGTCCCGGGTTGCCGTAAAATAAACCCCTTCCGGCAGAATTAATCAATGGGTCGGCAAACAAGCCGGTCGCTAAAGCGCCCCATATTCCTCCTACACCGTGAACGCTGAAAACATCGAGCGCATCGTCGGCGCCCAATTTAGGCTTAACTAAAACAACCATGGAATAGCACAGAATACCGGCAACGAAACCTATTATTAGCGAACCTACCGGGTTAACGAAACCCGATGCGGGAGTTATAGCAACGAGCCCTGCGACTGCGCCGGAGACCATACCGAGAGTCGTCGGTTTTCCGCTTCTTATCCACTCGGCTATCATCCAGCCGATTGCAGCCGCCGCCGTAGCGGTATTAGTCACTAAAAATGCAGACGTGGCAAGAGGATTTGCCTCTAAAGCGCTTCCGGCGTTAAACCCAAACCACCCGAACCATAAAAGCGCTCCGCCCAAAATCGTGTAACCCAACTGGCTCGGCTGAACGATATTTTCCTTCATATACCCTTTCCTTTTCCCAAGAACTATAGCGCCGGCAAGACCCGCGACGCCGGCATCGATATGAACGACGGTTCCGCCCGCAAAGTCTAATGCCCCCATCTTCTGGAATAATCCTCCTAATCCCCATACAGCCTGTGCTACCGGGGCATAAACAATTGTAAGCCATACTATCGTAAACACGAGCCATGAAGAGAATTTTATTCTTTCGACGAGCGACCCGCTTATTAATGCTACCGTTATTACCGCAAACATAAGCTGGAACATAACGTAAACGTAAGACGGTATAGTGCCGTCGTATCTTGAATGCTGAGTTTCATGCATTGCCAAAAGGCCTATGTATTTCAAGCTTCCGATTACTCCGCCGAAAGCATCTGGCCCGAAAGCCAAAGAATAACCCCATAAAATCCATATAACGCTGACGGTGGCAATGGCAATAAAACTCAGAGATATCGTATTTAAAACGTTTTTTCTCCTTACCATGCCGCCGTAAAAAAACCCGAGTCCGGGGGTCATAAGCAGGACGAGAGCCGATGAGGCTAGTACCCATGCCGTATTTCCCGCGCTGAATGCCGGAACCTTGGCGGCTGCGTCGGCAAATACCGGACTTATCCATGAAAACATGACCAAGGACAGTCCGCCTATTAAAGACCACGCATAAATCAAAGGTATTTTAAAATTTTTAATTTTTTTAATAACATCCATAATTTTTCTATCCCTCCTTCTATTTATTTTTAGATTTTTTAATTAATTAAAAAATTGACTACGCTTTAAACAGCCGCTTCTCCCTTTTCTCCGGTTCTTATTCTGACGGCTTCTTCGACCGGAGATATGAATATCTTGCCGTCGCCGATATTGCCCGTTTTCGCGCTTTTTTCGATTGTTTCCACGATGTCTGGAACCTGGTCGTCTGAAGCGACTATTTCCATTTTTGCCTTCGGAACGAAATCTACGCGATACTCGGCTCCTCTGTAAAGCTCGGTATGCCCCTTCTGCCTTCCGAAACCTTTGACCTCCGTAACGGTTATTCCTTGAATACCTATCCCGTTCAATGCTTCCTTGACATCGTCGATTTTAAAGGGCTTAATAATAGCTTCTATCTTCTTCATTTTTACTTTCACCTCCTCCTTAAACTACGTTAATTTAATTAATTTCACCTTTTAAAGCTCCCCTCCTTATAAAGGAGGGGAGTCAGGCGTCAGCCTGACGGGGCGGTTGCAATATTGCCGTTAAAAGCTGTATAAAACCATTAAGTTTATAGTATTTTGCTGGGAATGTGTCTGCAATCCGTTAGAATCCAAATAGACGTTATGGTTAGACCCCTGATGCTCCAGCTCGAACCTGAACTGCACGTCTTTAAAGTTTTTAAAAGACGGCTGATACGCAAACGTAAGCGTAGAATCTATGTATGTATCGCCCGTTCCGGGAGTGCTCGTCATCTCCCACATGCCGTTCTGGTCGTATGCGGCCGTTTCCCTTAAAGTTTCCGCCAGCTGTCCGAAACCGTAATTATGCTGGTGGTGAATATAGCCGGCTATGCCGTAAAAACGGGATTTGTCGTATGTATTGCTTGAAGTCTGAACTAAAGCGGGATAACCCGAATAAGAACCAGCCGTTATTCCGTTTTCGCCAAGCACGGAGCCGTTTATTCCGCCGCCGAGCCCAAGCTCGTAATCCGCAACGAAAGACCAGTCTGCAGTCGGGCTGAACACGCCGTCGATATATCCGTAAAAACTTTTGTTCAGGTTGTCTTCGTAAAGCTGTCCGTTTGTACTGCTGCCAGTGCCGTTTCCTACCAGATAGCTGTTTTCCCCGTAGATGAATCCCCCGTTAAACGTCAGCATGCCCGTAGCCGTATAACTTTCGTTTAGCTCGATAACCGGCAGGTTGTCTATGGGAACGGCAGAGTTGATAGTATTTGCTATTCCGAGGGTCGAGGTCAGAGCCGGAATAAAGTTGTATGTCAAGAACACGCCGGTCAAAGTTGCCGGTTCCACGGCATCGAGAAGCGAATACGTATCGTTCCAGTTTCTTATAGGATTAAACGCCTCGAACCCCAGAAGCTCGTTTTCCTTTCCGATATGGATATCGAGTCCGTTTCCTACCGGCAGGTTTATGTTTATATATGCTTTCCTTATGTCGTAAGGCGTCCTGTCCTGAAAAGGCGTCGTAAAATAAGACGTATTTCCGTAATAAGCCTTATAGAACTGGATATTCTGCCCGAAGTCGAGCGATATATGAAAACCTACGCCGTAAGGATTTGAGGAAGTTCCGGGAGAACGCCTCAGGGTTATATCGGCATTATTTAAGGCAAACCCGTCCGTCTGCCAGTTGTCTCCGTAATTACCGTTGCCCTCGAAAGAAGACGGCGTGTTTACCGCCTCAGGTTTTGCAAGGTTATAAGTATAAGAGCCGATTAACGTACCAACCAGTTGAATGTTGGAAAAATAATTTTCCGAACTTTGCGCTTTATTTGCCTTTTTAATAGCCTGAATTTCGCTCAACGCCTTATCTAATTTTTTTTCTATCTTTTCAATGTTTGCATTAGTTCCGCTTTCGACACTTCCGGTATCCGCGCCGGAAACCCCATTTGCGGCATAAGCCTCTCTATGGACAGCTAACATGGATAAAAATAGAAACGCCGCAAAAAGCATAACGCCTGAAAATAATTTGTTAAATTTCATAGACTCTCCTTATTTATAAATTTTGTATTAAAATTATTTAATTTGTTATAAGGCAAAAGTCGTGCCAAATATTTTTAGGAACTACAAAAGGCATTAAATCCTTGAGGGAGTAAGCAGATAAATAAATCTGACACCTTTAAAAGGGAGATAGGGGCTGGCGTTAATGTGCTATAAATTTAGGCAGTTTTGAACTGCGGCGGTTTATTGATTAATATTTAGGCAAAACTTAAAGGGTATTCCTTGGGGGGGGAATATTTTTAACGATAATTTATTTTTAAAAGTTTTTTATCATCCATGGAGAAAATATTTAAAGAATATTTTGTAACTAAACTTCCTTCTATGTCAGATGAAAAATAAATCCCTTCGCAATACTCTTTTCGCTATGCTCAAAGAGTATTGCTTCGGGTTTTCATCCGACATGGACAGTATATTAATTTTAACCAAAAGCGGACATTTCTAAATTGCCTTGACACAATGTAATTTATATCTTGCAATTTTAATATTTTTTTGTTAGGATATTAAAGTTTGAAAATTATAAATTGACTTTTTACCTATAGAAGGGAAGATTGATTTGGAAGACAATAACAAACATTTTACTAAAGTAATGTGGATAGTGATGGCAATCAGCGTTATAGTTATAATTGGGCTCGGTATTTATTCCGCCGCCGGTCTTAATTATAATTTTCCGGATTTGACCAAAATTATTCCTTTATCCTTATAAATATCGAAAATACTTACAATTTTAAGAGCCGCTAGCTCAGCAGGTAGAGCACCTGACTTTTAATCAGGTGGTCGTGGGTTCGACTCCCGCGCGGCTCACCACACAAAACCGCAGTAAATAAGCATTTCCAGACCATTTTATAAATTTTAT
>JAKAQA010000045.1 GCA_021811805.1 bacterium
ATAAAGGCGGCTATCCATCAAGCAAAAACAAAATATTTATACTACATATCGACAAAAAAAGGCAAAACGATATTTTCCGACAGCCTTGCGGGACAGATAAAAAATATTGACAAATATCTTAAATAATTCTATATATTATAGTTTAAACAATACTTAAAAATATATGATAAAATATAATAAATATACCGCATATTTATTATATTTTATAAATTTAACAAAGGAGGCTATCAAATGCATCGCAACGTTTCAAAAATTAAACTATTTGCTTTAGCTGTGCTTTTTCTTTTACCCGCCGTTGCCTTTTCGGGATGCGCCACTACCGCAGGTCCCACGACCAGCGCAAGCGGCCTTTCGTCCGGCAACGTAGCATTAAGCACTAAAATGAGTTCCAGCATATTCCTGCAGCCTGTTGCGCCTCAGGATAAAATCGTTTACGTAAGCGCAAGAAACACTTCTACCGCTACGGGGCTTAATTTCAAAAATGAACTTATTTCGGCTTTAATAAGCGAGGGTTACAGGGTCACCAATAATCCCAAGGAAGCCAATTTTATGCTTATGTCCAACGTTCTTTATATAGGCGTAGAATCCAATAATTATACGGTAGCAGGCGCATTGGCCGGAGGTTTCGGCGGAGCTTTTATAGGCTCCAGATATAACTCCGGAACTTCGACGGTGGCAGGCGGCGCATTGGGCGCATTGGCGGGCGGCATTATCGGTTCGATGTTTCAGAACAAAAACTATATGATGGTCGTAGATATTCAGCTGGAACAAAGGCAGGCAGGCACTTATACCACAAATTCCACAAACGCCAGCCAGGGAACCGCAAGCAATATTACAACCTACAACTCCGGCATAAAAAACTGGGCTATATACAGGGACAGAATAGTATCCCAGGCATCGGCAATGAATCTTGTATTCGCATCGGCCGAACCTTTATTAAAACAGCAGATGGCTCACTCTATTGCAAATTTACTGCCGTAAATAACTAATACATATTATTATTCGGTAAACCTTAAAACTAAAAAGGCGCCCTTAGGCGCCTTTTTTACATGTTTATCAATATACTTTATCAAAGCACGCCGTTGCCGCTTGAAGCAGTAACTTGATGCAACGACTTTAAGGATATGATTTTCCCCCTTGACATTATTTATACGTTATATCATAATAGATATAACTTAAGAATTTCCCTAATTATTCTTTTGCTTTGATATTTTATTCGTATATCGTTATAACATTTTAGATATAATGCAAAAAATTAATTAACTATTTAATAAATAATTAATCTGGGAGAATGGACTATGAAAAAAACCGGAAACAGATTTTGCGCAGTCTTCGTAATTTTTATTTTTACGTTAAGCATTTATTTATTTCTACCTTTCAAAAATGCTTTTGCCGGACCGGACGGTTCCGGCAACAACTTCTTTTTTAAAGGGCCGACCGCTTTCGGCGTCACTCCGCCAAATAAATTCATTACTTTTCAGGGTTTAACCTACCAGACGTTCGGCTCTCATTTTACAAACACGGGTTCGGTAGAAAACAATCCGGTTCAGACCGATAAATTCGTTTTCCTGCCGGAATTTATCTGGACGAAAAACATCCTCGGCGTCACAAACTTTTTTGAAGCAGTTACGCCTGTAGGAAGCACATCGCAAAACA
Organism: bacterium; assembly: GCA_021811805.1. GTDB lineage: Bacteria > SZUA-79 > SZUA-79 > Acidulodesulfobacterales > Acidulodesulfobacteraceae > Acidulodesulfobacterium_A. The sequence goes on from JAKAQA010000045.1 coordinate 1,657, forward strand.
TCACTAACGCCAACCAGCCGTCAAGCCAACCTTCCAACTTTTCGAATTCTAGCGGCGGGCTCGGGGATATTTTGCTTTTTTACGGAGTTTACAGCAAAAACTATTCATACGGAAATCTCGCCTTCAATTTCTTCCCTCAAATCAGTTTTACGGTGCCGACGGGTCAGTGGAGTTCCGATTCTTCCGTTAACATAGGAGGGGACGAATGGCAGATTATGCCGACCCTTGCGGGTCAATTTACCTATAAACTGCCCGCAAAACAGTCATTAGCCTTAGATTACGCTTTAGGTTACAGCAAGAACGAGGGACATTCGACGATAAACGTTTCCGAACCGGCAAGCTATACCGACCCAGGGAACAATGTTTTTTTAGATGCCTACCTTAACTATTTTATCACCCCTAAACTAGACATTTATAATGAAACGGCATACGTCAAACAGTTCGACAACTACGGCTATACAAACACTTCGCATGGAACGGTAAATACTTACGGTCTTATCAACAACGGTTACAAAGACGTTATAAGCGGATTCGGCGTCGATTACCATTTTACTCCGGCTTTCCAGCTCGACGGACGCGTTCTGAAAGACCTTCACGGAGACAACGGACCGGACGGATATTACGGTATGGTAGATATAATTGCGTCGTTTTAAAGGATATTTAAAATATTTTATTAAAATTCATTAAAAGCTATAATAAATGAAATACAGACGCTCTGGTTTAAAATCGACCGTTTGTATTTATTAACATTAACCAATGCAGAAAAGGGGAGGCAAAAAAATGAAAAAAAATACCGCAGTAAATTATATAATAACTTTTTCTATAGGCTTGTTTTTAATTTTTGCCGTAATCCCGGTTTTTGCCGGAAATATTTCCGCAAATGCCGCTACGCTTAGGATAATGGCGGCAGATGCCCTTCCTAAGCCGTTAATGGAGATAGGAAATATTTTTAAAAAAGAACATCCCGGGGTAAAAATAGATTACGACTTTCTGGGAGCGGGCGTTCTTAAAGGCGATATAGAGGAAGGCGCGCCCTGCGATATCTTTCTTTCCGCCAACGGAAAATTTCAGAAACAGCTTGAAAATAAAGGATTTTTAAAATCCTATAAGGTCTTCGCATACGATTATTTAGGGGCCGCAACGCCTTATAACAACCCTGCAGGCGTAAACTCTTCAAACCTGATACAAAAACTTATGGATTCAAACGTTTCCCTCACTACTTCCAGCCCTCATGCCGACCCGGCCGGCGACTATACCTGGAAAATGTTCAAGACAATAAACAGATTGTTTCCGGGAGCTTTCGCTAAAATAACCGGCCACGCAAACCATCTGCTCGACGCCGCCCTTGTTATGCCCGTGCTCGAAAGCGGAAACACCGATTTGGGGATACTTTATACTTCCCAGCTTCTCGAACTTAAAAGAAACGGAGCCAAAATTAATATAATTACTATTCCTAAAAAGTATAACACTAAAGCAAAATTTACGGCTTCGGTTTTAAATCAGTCTAAATATAAGTCTTTAGACGAAGATTTCATAAAACTTCTTTTTTCTATGAGAGGAAAAATGATATTAAAATATTGGGGATTCACTCCGGCGAATTTCTCAAAATAAAACGAATTAGACTTCCTCTCGCTAATCCCCTCTTTTTGTAATTATCAAAAGGCGGGGATTTTTATATTTAAATAATATTTCCGATATTATAAAATGATTTATGCCCGATAAAAAAATTTATATTTTATAAGCATATAATATGCGTTTAAATAAAAACAGAATATTCGATATACTTGTTTATATTATTTCGTTCTTATTTTTTACAACGCTGGTACTTCTTCTTTCCGGTATATTTTTCCAAACATCTATCCATCTTTTCATAAAGGAACTAAAAAATTCCGGACTTTGGAATTCGATTTTTTTAAGTTTTAAGCTTTCTTTCATAGTCATCCTGATAAATTTAATAATCGGAATTCCCATAGCCTACGTATTGTCGTTTAAAAAAAGCAAAATTTCGCTTTTACTGGATATTATTTCGACGCTCCCTCTTACTACCTCCCCGCTAGTCATAGGTTTTGCGGTTCTAATCACTATGGGTTCGCTTAATCCCGTAGGGAAATTTCTTATCGATAAAGGAATAAAATTCGTATTCACGCCTCAGGGCATCGTGCTTGTCCAGCTTATTATATCTTTTCCGTTTTTCGTGAATATAGTAAAAACGTCGTTCGATTCCATAAACAGAAAAATGCTGGATTTAAGCAAAACGCTGGGCGCATCCTCATTCGACGTTCTTTTCAGAATTATAATTCCGGTTTCTTATAACGGAATTATCGCGGGGCTCGCAATGAGCTGGTCGAGGTCTATAGGCGAGTATGCCGCAACGCAGATGGTTTCCGGCGTTATTCCCGGAATAACCGAAACCGCTCCGATAGAAGTCTTCGTAAAAACAAGCTACGGCAACTACCCCGCCTCCATTACTATTGCCGGCATATTAATGCTTATATCGCTCTTTTTTCTTGGAGTTTTTAAATATTTCAGCTATAAAGTAAAAATAAAAACTAACGTGTAAAAACAAAAATTATACGAAAAAATTAAACCAATATGAAACTTCTGGAAATTAAAAACATAAGTAAAAGTTTTTCGAATAAAAAAGTTCTGGACGTTATAAATTTAGAAATCGAAAGCGGGGAAATTTCATCTATTTTCGGTTATTCCGGAGAGGGCAAAAGCACCGTATTGAAAATTATCTGCGGAATATTAAGGCAGGACGGCGGAGACGTCATTCTTAACGCAAAAAATATAAATAATCTCGAATCCTGCGAAAGGCGCACTCCGCTTGTAATGGACGAGCCGCTTCTGTTTCCTAATATGAATGTAATAGAAAATATAGAATTCGGCTTAAAATTAAACCTGAATAAAAGAAACCCCGTTAACGACATCGGGAAAAATAAAAAATTATTTTATTCTCCGAAAGAAATAATGGAACTGCTCGGAATAACGGGGCTCGAAAAAAGATATCCCGGCGAAATAAGCATGGGGCAGGCTCAAAGAGTTTCTTTGGCAAGGGCTTTAATCGTCAACCCTGAAATTATACTTATGGATGAACCTTTTTCCAATCTAGACATTATTTCAAAAACAAAGGTCAGAAAGCTGATTAAAGATATCAACCGCGAACTCAAAATTTCAATATTGTTAGTAACCCACGACATCGAAGACGTCGTTAATCTATCCGATAAAATGTTTATCTTAAACGACGGCAAAATTCAGGATTCCGGACATCCGAAAGAAGTTTTAAAAAAACCCTCCTCAATAGATACGGCTTTTCTTCTCGGAACGGAAAATATATTAAACGGGATTATATCGGAAACGGACCGCCGCAATAATACAATAAAAATTAAGCTTAAGGCTCGAAACGGCGATAAGGAAGCGGGCGTTATTATAGAAGCGGATTTTCAGGGAAATTTCGAAGCGGGCGAACAGGTTTTTTTAGCCGTAAGACCGGAAGAGATAATAATATTAAGAGAAGACAGGGATGTTTCTAAACCTGTAAGGGAAAACCGTTTTTCGGGAAAAATTATTTCGTCCATTTTTACTTCGAGGATGATGGAAATATCGATAAAATCGGAGGAAAATCTGGAGCTTAAAGTTTTAATACCTTTTCATGCTTACGAAGTCATGAATCTTTTCGAGGGAAAAACCGTTAATTTATCTTTAAAAAAGTCTTCTATTCACCTTATAAAAAAGAAAAAAACCGTTAAGGGCACGGTTTTTGTTTAAGACTACGGTTTATTTCCCGGCCGCGGGCTGGACCTCGGGTTCGGCTTCCAGAACTTTTGCCGATAAGCCGCCGTCGTTTAAAAATATTCTGATAATTTCGTTTTTTTTAACCTGCATAACCGATGAAACAACCTTTTTTTCTTCGGAAAAAACTATGCCGTAACCTCTTTTAAGAACGTTATACGGGCTCAATGAATTCAATGCCTTGCATTCGGTTCCGACTCTGCTTTTATAATTAGCGACAGTTATTTCGGCCGCCCTTCTAAGCCTGCCGGACAGTCCGGTTATATATAATTTCCGCTCTTTAAAGACGTTTAACGGGTTTTTCAGCAAAAGCCTTTTACGCAGATGGGAAACATTCAGCATTAATAAATTTATCCTTCCTTCGGCTGAATTTTGGAGGCTTTGGGCGAGGTCGTAAACCCTCATTCTTTTATCCTGAATAATTCTTTTTGGAGAAACTTTCTCCATACTTTTAATTAAATTCGACAATTCGGCTTTTCTGTTTGAAATTAAATTGAGGGCGCCGAGTTTCAACCTGTTTTTTAAGTTTTCAGACTGTTTTACTAATTCCGATTTTACCGGAACCGCCATTTCGGCGGCATTTGAGGGCGTAGAAGCCCTTTTGTCGGCAACAAAATCGGCGATGGTAAAATCCGTTTCGTGGCCGACGGCGCTGATTACCGGAATAGACGAATTATAAATAGCCCTTGCGGTAATTTCTTCGTTAAAAGCCCATAAATCCTCTATACTGCCCCCGCCTCTTCCGACAATAATTACGTCTATTTTTTTCCGGACCGCGGAGTATAAGTTTAAAAGCTCAACGGCATGCGCAATTTCCGCCGCGCTGTTTTGTCCCTGAACGCTTGCATTTGCAAAAATTACTGATATATTCTCAAATCTTGATTTTAATATCTTAACGATATCATGCAAAACTGCGCCGCTTTTAGAGGTAACAATGCCTATGGTTTCAGGCAGGAAAGGAATAGCCCTTTTGCGCGATTCGTCGAACAAGCCTTCCCGCCTGAGTTTTTCTTTCAGCCTCTCGAACAATATATAAAGCTCTCCGTAGCCGAGAGGCTCTATTTCCGATACTATAAAGCTGTATTCGCCCCTCGGCTCGTATAAATTGATTCTACCGTAAACGGTTACCGACAACCCGTCTTTTATATCGAATTTTACTTTGCTTAAGTCGCTCTTAAATATTATACATTTTAATTTTGAGGATTCGTCTTTAAGGTCAAAATAATATCCCGAAGAATAATTTGTTTTTAATCCGGATATTTCGCCTTTAACCCTTACGGAGTAAAAAACATTTTCTATAGCCGCTTTCAGAATGCGCGAGAATTCCGAAACGGTCAGAATTACCTTATTCAAATCTTTTTCGCCCGTATCTTTATCCATAATTAATTATAATAATATATCGTATTCTATCTGTTATGCCTTTTATTTTTAATAAAAAAGGCCACCGCCGCCCCTGCAAGAGTTATATAACCGAGTATAGCGAAGGAATCGCCGTAAGAAGCTATTGAAGCCTGCATTTGTATGATTTCGTCAAAAAAACCTAAGGCAGGACTGGGGAAAATGGTTCCCGGTCTTAAATATGAGGCGGCTTTGCTCATCAAATCGCCGTTTATGAAATTTATTACGCCGTGATATGCGTAAGAATTATATTTAATATCCCTTGCATACTGGTTTAAGTGATAAACCTGCCTTACTACAAGTTCATTGCCTATAAAAGCTATGCCGAACGAAGCCCCTATCTGAAGCGATACCGGAATCAAACCGGAGGCTTCGGGAAGCATATCCCTTTTTACCGAATTCAGGGCGGCGCTCATTACCGGCGCATTCAGGAGACCGATGCCCACGCCTCTTATCAACTGATTTACCACTATATCGTAAACGCTTGTATTTAAAGAAAGATTATCGAACATGAACATAGACGCCGCGACTATTAGCAGTCCGGCAAAAAGGGGATATCTGGGTCCTATCCTGTCGGATATTTTTCCGGAAAAAGGCGATACCAGCGCCACAGCGACGGCGGTTGGAGCCATTAAAATTCCGGCGTTCATAGCATCGTAATTAAGGACGTTTTCTATGAAGAGAGGAAGAAGAAACATAGCTCCGAAAATTCCTACCGCTCTAACCATATTAACTATAAATGCGATAACGAAATTATAGTTCTTAAAAATATCCAGATTAAGAATAGGCGTTTCCACGAATAATTCTGCTATCAGAAAAAAAACAAAAGAAAATCCGCTTATCACTTCGGACTGTATTATGACGGGCGCGTGCCAACCCAGCGTCTGCCCCTCGTTCAAAGCAAACAGCAAAGAGGCCATAGATAATGCCATAAATAAAAACCCGAGCGCATCGAACTTTTTTGTATATTTTTCTATCGGTATATCATGCGTTAAAATTGCTATAGAACCTAATATGGATATGATGCCTATAGGGACATTTACGTAAAATATCCATCTCCAGTCAACATAATCGACGAGATATCCGCCGAGAGTCGGCCCTACCGCCGGAGCCACCATCGCGCCGATAGACCATATACCCATAGCCTCGCCCCTTTCATCGGGAGGAAATACTTCCGCAAGCAGGGTAAGGCCGGTAGGCGTTAGTCCGGCGCCTCCTATTGCCTGTATAACGCGAAAAATAACAAGGTCGGTAAAAGAAGGAGAAAGACCGCATAAAGCCGAGCCGATAACAAAAACGGCAATGGATGCTATAAACGGATATTTTATTCCCCATTTTCTTCTGACGTAAGCCATAGGAAGTATAACGATAGAATAGGCAATAGTATAGGCTATCATTACCCATTCCACGTCCGTAACGTTAATTCCGAAATGGGACATCATCTTGGGGAGCCCGACCGTTACGATATTAACGTCGAGTATTGCCATAAACGACGACACTACGACAAGCGCAAGAACTATCCACTTGTAATTTTTGTGGGATTTTTCAACCATTTTCTTTTAAAAAATTATTTGACGGATATGCCGTGCAGAAACAGATTTAATATTTCTTCGGTATCTTTTTCTATCATCTCGGGAACAGGTTCGAATCTGTCGTTGAGGAAATTGTATATTGCGCCGGTCTTGATTAACGATACAAGCATATACCCGCCTTTTGCAGGATATAAATCGCTTCTGAACTCTCCGGAATCTATGCCCGATTTTATAATCTCTCCTATAAAATCGGTATATCTTTTTCTTCTTAAATTAAAAGATTCTTTAGATTTTTTTTTCAAAAACACGACGTTGACTTCGTCTAAAAAAATCGTTTTAAAGAAATACCTGTTTTCATAAATATGGTTTATATTCTCGCCGATAAGAGCCTTTAACTTATTGATTCCGCCGCTCTCTTTCGCAACCCTGTTTTTTATTCTTTCGAACATTCTTTCGAAACCGGAGGACAGGACTTTCTCTAAAAGTTCGTCTTTATCTTTAAAGTAAAGATAAACCGTTCCTTTTGCTATACCTGCTTTCTGCGCCACCTTATCCATTGTCAAAGCCGAAAATCCGATTTCTTCTATCAGCTTTCTCGAGGACGATAAAATCAATTCGTATTTATCTATATTTTCTACCATATATACTATTATAATGACTTAAAAGTCATAATACAATAAAAAAATAATTTATTTTAATTCTGGCAGAATTGCATTAAAGGCTGTCTCAATTTTTTAATTAAAAAAGAAAACGCGGTAATGGCCGTTGCGACATAGATTACGGAGAAAATAATGCGGATTATACCGTAATTCTCGGCATTTAATCCGTAAATTAATAAATTAGAAAAAATTAAAACCGGAAAAGACCACATCAAAATCCATCCTTCGACAAAATGAAAACAGTGGGCTTCTTTGCCGTAAAGCCCGGCGACTCCGGCAAGAACAAACCCGATAGATATAATTAAAATTTCCGGATTTTTAAAAACAAAAACATAACCCGCCGCAAATAAAATCCCAAGAATTACGCAGGATAATATAAATATTTTGATTTCTTTCTTCCATACCAAAAGGAACGACGAAGAAATCAATGAACCTGCGTAAAAAATAGAAATTCCCGAATAAAAGCCGCGTATATCCGAATAAATATAAGAAAAAGCAAATAAAGCTATTCCTATAAAGCCTATAACGTAACCAGACCTGTAAATAATATCGTAAGATTTGGGGTAATAAACATCCGTATCCATAAAAATAACGCCCGCCTGTTCTATTAATATATATTAATATATTATTTAACCTTGCCGAGAACCGAAATATTTCTATTATTTTTGTTTGAAAATAACCGGCCGGAAATTCTTTTCACGGAATGCCTGTCGACTTTTTCTATCTTTTTCAAAACCTGCGCCTTGGAGATATATCTGCCTTCGTAAATTTCGTTTATTGCATTG
>JAKAQA010000046.1 GCA_021811805.1 bacterium
CGGCATACTTGCAAAAAAATTAAATAAAAAACTTATAATTCCGTATGAAAATATAAATTCTGCAAAGTTTCTCGGAGCCGGTTTTCTTGCCTTCAGCCATTTAAAAGATATATGCGTTTTTATTTCAGGTATGCGGCCGGATGAAACTGCCGCCGACGCTAAAGACGGCACTGTTTATATTCACAGCTCAGAAGACGGCGGAGCGCATCCGTCTTTCGAAAGGATTATTTCCGGTATAAACAATAATGAAAGGAACGGAGAAAATTATCCGGATTTTTCGGATATTAAAGGGCAGGAGCTGGCAAAAAGAGCAATAGTGGCGGCCGTTTCGGGACATCATAATATTTTAATGATAGGGCCTCCAGGCAGCGGAAAAACAATGTTGGCTCAAAGCATTGCAGGGATTCAGCCCGCTCTATCGCTTGAGGAATCCATCGAAACATCTAATATCTACAGTTTTTCGAATAAAAAGACCGGCGACGAAACGGGACTTATCGCGATGCGGCCTTTTATTTCCGTGCATCATACGGTATCCATTGCCGGATTAATCGGGGGCGGCGCGTCAAATCCGCTTCCCGGCGATATAAGCCTTGCCCATAACGGGGTTTTGTTTATCGACGAATTTTCCGAATTAAGCAAAAAAACGCTGGATAGTTTAAGGCAGCCCATGGAAGATAAGGCTATAAACCTGTCTAGGAGCCGGTTTTCAATAGTTCTGCCGTGCAATTTTATGCTGGTTGCGGCAATGAATCCTTGTCCTTGCGGTTATTACGGAGATATAAAGCATGAATGCAGATGTTCAAGCGCGGAAATTTATAAATTCTATACGAAATTGTCGGGGCCGATTCTAGATAGATTCGATATATTCATAGAAGTTTATTCAGCGGACTTAGATAAATTGACGGTAAATGAAAAGGCGGCAAGTTCTTCGGAAATTAAAAATTTAATAGAGGGAACAAGGCAGATACAGTTGAAAAGATTTCGGAACTCCGGAATCAGATTTAACGCTTCGATAAAAAGTTCGGATATAGAAAAATATTTTGCCGTTTCCGGTTCCGCCTTGGAATTGGCGCAAAGTGCGGTTAAAAAGTTAAATATATCTTCAAGGGGATATTACAGGATATTACGGGTTTCTAGAACTATAGCCGATTTAGACCGTAAGGACGAAATCGACGCCGATTCGGTTCTGGAGGCTTTGAATTACAGAAATACAAAACTGTTGAGGGTATGATTAACATAGACAAAAGCGCGATTTGACTTTATGCATTTCGGATGATAGACTTTTAATAAATACGTTTTATTTAAACTTGTAGCGGGAGGCCCGATTATGTCTTTACGCCCGTTTGCCTTTAGCTTTAAGCAAAGGCTTGTTCTTCTTTATTCATTTTTGTCCGCTTTTTTATTAATCTCCGTAATCCTTTTAATCGACAGGTCGAGCGTATTTCCGGTCTTATTAAGTTTAGGCTCCCTCGCTTTTTTTTTCGGCATAAAGCATGCTCTCGACGCCGACCATATTGCCGCGATAGACAATACAACCAGAAAATTAATGAATGACGGCAAAAAGCCGGCAGGCGTCGGCTTTTTTTTCTCTGCGGGACATTCGCTGTCGGTTTTTATTTTGACTTTAATAAGCGTTATAATAGGCAAATTCGTCGTCAGAGCTTATCCCGAATTAGGCAGTTTGAGCAATGTGCTGGGAACCGGAATATCGGCTTTATTTTTGTATCTTATCGCCTTTATGAACGTCGTTATTTTAATGAGTATCATCAGAATCGCAAAGGACTTTAAAAACTTTAAAAATAAGAAGATAGAAGAAGAGCTTCTAAAGAGAGGTTTTATGTTCCGTTATTTCAACGGAATTATGAAACTGATATCGTCGAGCCGGCAGATGTTTTTTGTAGGGATTTTATTCGGCATAGGGTTCGATACTGCGTCCGAGGTGGCCGTGCTTTCTATGTCCGCGGTATTTGCTTCGGCAGGCAGGCCGTTAATAGACGTAATGATACTGCCGTTAATATTTTCGGCAGGCATGATGCTGTTCGATTCTACCGACGGCGTCGTCATTCAGTATGCATACAGCTGGGCGTTTCTAAACCCCGTAAGGAAGATATTTTATAATATTTCTATAACGAGTATTTCCGTTTTTCTGGCATTCGGCGTGGGAACGCTCGAATGGCTTCAGGTTATAGGGATGGAGTATAATCTGAAGGGCCGCCCTTGGGATTTTTTTAATAATGTATCTTTTGCGGCTTTAGGAGGCGGTATAGCCGTAATATTAACATCGGCTTGGCTTTTATCGCTGGCGGTATATAAATTCGGCAGGGTGGAAGAAAGGTATAACATCGACGGCATTGAATGAAAATTTTTATTAAGCCGCCGTTTTCGTTAATCAAAAACAAAAAAAGCATCCGGGTCGTTTTCGTATCTGATCTCGTCGATTTGCTCTTTCTTCATTTTACCGGCAAACAGTTTATTTGCGGCGTTTATAACAAGCCCGTTTTTTCCTCCCACATTTTTATATGCGTGAACAATCCCGGGAGGAACTATAAGCGCCGAGGGTTTGTTTTCCCCAAGAAACAATACCGTTTTGTTGAGATAAGTCGGGGAATCTTTCCTGTTGTCCCATAGTATAATTTTAAAATCGGAAGGGCCTATAAAACAAAAGTAGTCGGTTTGATATTTGTGTTCGTGGGGACCCCTCGTGATTCCCGGCATAGTTAAGGAGATATAAGACATTTGAGGCAAAATAGATTCCTCTAATTCGTCGCTCCTGTATAGTTCGGCAAGCCATCCCCGTTCGTCAACATGTTTTTTGATATCATTGACGACCACGCCTTTAATATCCGACAATTTGAAAGAATGCCCCATTTTATTTTAAACGTTTAAGCGCTTTATTTTTAAATTTTTTAGGATAAAATTAAAATAATACAATTCGCTGAAGTTGATTATATTATAAATTTCCGGTTAAAATCAATGAAAAACTGCATAAAAATAATATTATTAAATATAGCGGCCGCCGTTCTCTGTTTAAATGCATCCGCGCCTCGCCTATTCGCCCGCGCTATGTCCGTCCGCGGCAAATCTCCCGTTCAAACCGTTAAAATAAAAGCCGTTATTAATCCAAGGACTGAAACGGTAACGGGCAGTGAAATAATCAGGTATATTAAATATAATAAAGATTCTGTTTTGAATTTAAACGGAAAAAGAAAACCCCGCGAAATTAAAAATTTCGGCGGTAAACTTAAAAATTTCAGGGGAATAGATTTAAATATTTCCCGCCGTTTATATATAATGCTATATCCTAACAGCCTGTATAAAAGGCCCGAAAACATAAAAGATTTTGATTTTCACCAGCTCTATCCTTACGGTTTTAACAGAGGATATATAAGCATAGATAATTTATCCGAGGAACTAATAATAAATAAATTTTATAAATTGTATATAATTAAAATTGCTTTTAAAACAAAAATCCCGGAGTCCTTCGGCAATTTCGGATATTTTAATAAAGAAACCGTTCTAAACGCCCCGTTCTATCCTTATATTTCAGCCGGCAAAAATTTTAATCCCCCAATGAATATAGATTTTAAAATAAACCTTACCGTAAAACACGGATATGAGGCGATTTTTAACGGAAATATCTATAAAGGGTCATTTTTTATTCATAAGCGTTCCAATTTTATCTCCTTAATATCGGCAAAAAAATTTAAAATAAATAAAACGTTCAAAAACGGTTTATCGTTAAAATTTTTCCAGCCGTATCCGTATAATTTTAAGCCGTCGAACAAAAAAATTTACAGAGCTTTAGTTCTATTGGATAAATATAATACGGTAAAATTAAAGAAGATAAGCGTCGTTTATATTCATTTAAGGCGGAGTTTATGGTTAAAACCGCCTTTATATTCAAACACCCTCTTAGTAAATTCGCGTCTCGGCAATATTTTTCCAACTTTCTATATATATCAAAAATTAAATATAATTAAAGGATTAATTTATCTGGGTATAATTAATGATGTAAGAATATTAAAAAAAATAAATAAGAGCGGCAGTTTATTATATTCTCAAAATTTGCAAAAACTTTCTTTTATCGGATTTAAAAAATTTTTAAACGCCTATATAAAAAGAAACCCGGATATAAAAAATACGGTTAAAGGTTTTAATTTCATTCAGGGCGTCAACACCGTTATAAATTATCCCATATTCCCGTTATCTTATCTTTACTTTACCGGCTTTTCCCGAACGCACAGGCTAAAAAACGGCGTTTATTATTATAATAACGATTTAAATCTTATAAGTTATAAAAAAATAAAAGAAAAAATTTTAAATCGAAAGAAAAAAGATTATTATACCCTGTTCTTGAGCGGCGCAGGAGGAAATATAAGCCCCAACAGCGGAAGGACGGAGGGTTGCCTTAATTTTACTCTGACAAAAAGATACAGCTATAGAAACGGCATCTTGTTTAATATATTTAAAAATTATTACAATAGGGGCGCGAGTTTAGGCTTCTCGCACCAATTAGGAAGTTTTTTTCCGGTTTCGCAGATTTACAGGCAGTCGGTTTCCGGTTTAATAAATTTTATGGAAATAAGCCCATCCGCTTCGGGAGATTCAATAATTTACCAAAATACAAAAAGGTTGGCGGAATTTACCCTCAGTTACAGCTATAATTCCGTAGATTACAATATTAATCCGGAATACGGCGCTTCGTTTAATTTTTCTTATAATATCGCCAATTCCAATATCCTGTCCCCGTTTTCTTTCAGCCAGTTTGTTTTGCAGTATGTTAAAAATTTTGAAATTAATGCAGATAATATAGTGGCTTTAAAAGGCATAGGCGTTTTTGCCGACGGAAGCGTTCCCGCCGCACTCGATTATTATTTGGGAGGCATTAACGGCATTATGGGGATGCCGGCGAGCCTGCCGTTTGTTAATAACGATACGCTTATTGCCGAAGCCGATTACAGAAGAAACATTTACCGCGGTTTAAATCTGAACCTGGTCGATAATCTTTTTGATATAACGGCGGTCGCAGGCGATATAATAGGCGGCGCCGGAAAATTGGGAGACACCGTGCCAGCGGTTATCCATAGCGGGGGTACTTACAGTTTTGCAGGGCTCGGAATACATTTAAAAACCTACTTTTTCGGTATTTATCCCGAAATGATAAGCATTTATGCGGCAAAAGCATTCGGAAACGGCGTCGGTTCCGAATACGGCGTCAGATATTATTTCGGATTAAACCAGCCTTTTTAATTGCTTCGTTTTTTGACTTTTTAAGTTTATTTTTATATATTATATTTTACTATGAGAACTTATAAAAGATACCATCCCGTAACCTGGCTGATTTTATTAATTCCTATAACCGTGCTTTCTTTCGGAATAAAATATTATAACGATAACAGGCTGATATTCGGAATTAGCGCAATGGTCTGGTTTTTCATATTAATGGACGTTATAACGGTGATTCTGACCTATGCCGCATATTTAATAGAGAAAAAAAATATAAAAAATATAAAAGAATTGAAATCTAAGCATGGCTAATAATAATATTCCGATTATTATCGTCTTTTCATTTTTATTTTTAGTCGCTTTTGCAGGTTTTTTATCCAAAAAATTCGAAGCCGCTAAAATAGACAGTTTAGCGGAATGGTCGCTTGCGGGTAAAAGATTCGGCGCATTTATCGTCTGGTTTCTTCTGGGCGGCGATATTTATACCGCTTACACTTTATTAGCCGTACCCGGACTTGCTTACAATTCGGGCGCTTTCGCGTTCTTTGCCGTTTCATACGTCATAATGGAATACCCGATACTTTTTTTGACTATACCTAGATTATGGAACGTTTCGAAAAAATATAATTTTATCACCGCAGGCGATTATGTCGAAAAAGTATTCGACAGTAAATTCCTCGGCGCCGTAGTAGCTTTAGTCGGGATATTCGCGGAACTGCCGTATATAGGGCTTCAGATATTCGGAATGAGATATATGCTTTCGTTGACCGGGCTTAAACCGGATATCGCCATTGCGGTATCTCTCATGATAGTAATTTTATTTACGATTTTTAGCGGTATAAGGGCAGCCGCCGTAACGTCTTTTATAAAAGATTTTTTTATATGGGGCATGGTATTATTTCTAATAATATTTATACCTATCCATTATTTCGGCGGTTTCGGAGAAATGTTCAGCTGGCTCAATAAAACTCAGCCGTCGAAGTCTTTAATTCCTTCCGGCGGTATGGTAACGTTCGGAACCCTCGCTTTCGGTTCGGCCGGAGCCTTATTCCTTTATCCTCATTCGATAAACGGAGCTTATACCTCTAAAAGCGCGGATGCGATAAGGAAAAATGCCGTTTTTATGCCGTTATACAATATAATGCTGATATTTATAACTGTTTTAGGATTTGCCGCGCTTTACGTAGTTCCGGGAATAAAAAACTCGAATATGGCGGTGCCTATGATGCTGTATAAAACATTCGGGCCTTATATTACGGCGTTTTTCGGAGGAATAATCATACTGGGAAGCATGGTGCCCGCTTCCATTATGGCTCTGTCGTCCGCAAATCTGTTTACCAAAAATATATACCAGAATTTAATAAACCGGGATATAAGCGACCGTTCGCAGGAGATTATGAGTAAAATCGCCGTAGGATTTATTATTGCCCTTGCCCTGTATCTAAGCATTATGATAAATCCCCTGCTTATAATCAAACTTCAGCTTATCGGCGGCATGATAATACTTCAGCTGTTTCCGTTGATTTTTTTGCCTTTGTTTACCAACAGGGTTTCCAAAATACCGGCCGCGATATCTGTATCCGGAGGGCTTTTTACGGTATTTTATCTCATGTATATCGCCGATTGGGGTATTGTATATAAAAAAATATATATAGGTTTATGGGGAATTTTTACCGAAATATTATTATTATTGGTTTTTACGTTCCTCTTTAAACCGGTCGAAAATATATCTCTCGACGATTATCTTGACGCATAGCTGTATAACAGAGTTTTTAAACATTTTTAATATAAATATAAAGGTGAAAAATGGACATAATAGAAGCCGTTAAAACAAGAAAAAGCATTCGGAAATATGAACGGGAAGACGTAGATTTAAATCTGATTAAAAAAATTATCGAAATTTCCGTTAATTCTCCAAGCGGAGGCAACGCGCAAAACTGGTTTACTTATATAATTAAAAATAAAGATATTCTTAACAGGATGAGGAGCGAAGTCGAAACGGTTTATAAAAAGGTAACCGGCAAAGACGCCCCCAGCGTGTACGCATTCTTTAACGAAGCTCCGGTCATGCTTGCGGTCGTTCAAAAACCTTATATAGGCAGTCTTGACGACATACTGGAAAAGGCGGATAAAAATCGAAACTACGATAGAAAGTTTATAGTTAATCCAGGACTCCAAGGCGTTTCAAGTTTTATAACGCATGTCCTGCTTGTCGCCCACAACGAGGGGTTGGGAGCATGCTGGATGACCGGTCCGTTAATCGCTAAGCCCGAAATAGAAAGCATGCTGGGGGTAAAAAAGCCCGACAATCTGGTCGCATTAATTCCCATAGGAAAACCCGTGGAAAGACAGTCTAAATCATCCAGAATGGACGTCGGGGAAGTAATTAAAATTATCGAATAAAAGGGTGAACCTTAGACTTAAGGCGCTTACAGCGAGCGCCTAATTTTATTCCGGTCTATTAGAGGGAGGCTGATAAATTATCAAAAATAATATAATAGAAAATATTTATTACAGCTCGGTCTATAAAATTTAAGCTTTATCGGTAATTAAAAAGAATGTATTATGAGACCGATAGACGCTAAAGATAAAATTAATAATACCGAATAGTAAAAAGTTTTTTGATTTATTTTAAAATGCATCTTATTTCCTAAAAATAGACCTATTAATAAAGACGGTATAAGCAAGCCGGAAAATCTTAAAACTTTCATAGTTATAAGCCCGAATGAGATATAAATAGCAGCCCTAACGATACTGTCGGTAATGGCGACTATCTGGAACGTAGCTCGAAACGTACGTTTGCCATGGTGTTTCATCTGCAGGTAAGCTACTATAGGAGGACCGCCTCCTCCGTATAAACTGCCTATAAAGCCTCCCAGAAAACCTAACGGAGCTCCTGCCGCATTTTTAACGTAAGGCAGTTTATCCTGCTTTACTTTTAGGGCGTATATTATATACATCAAAATAAAAATACCCAGAAAAATTGTAAGTTTTTGCGGATCTGCGTATTTTAATATATAAGCTCCAAGCAAAAGCCCTAAAACGGTCGAGGGCAGTAAGTATGAAAGGTCGTTCCACTTTACTTCTTTAAAATCATATGCTCCAAGTATTATGCTTCCTATAAAATCAAGTATAAATACGGCAGGAACCGTAATTTTTATAGGGAGCAGGATTGTTAAAAAGGAAACCGATATTAAACCGGAACCAAAACCTATGGTTGCCCTAACAAAGAATGCGAATAGAACGATTAATATTCCTGCAATTACGTCAAATATCGGTATTGATATAAAGTCCATTCAGATTAATTCAATTTGTTTAAATTTTTCAAATAACTCTTAATATTCAGAAAACATTCCTCTAATAATTCTTCGCTCTGCGATGATTTAGAAAGCATTATGCATCCTTCGAATGAACCGATAATGAAATTTGCCGCGCTTTTAACATTTATATTTTTATTGACTATTTTTTTTAATATCGCTTTTTTTAAAGCCTTTTCGATAAAATACCGCCATAAATCGATAACTTCGTTTATATATTTAGACAAAATCTCGTTTTTTGCCGATAATTCAAGCATTAAATTGCCTACGGGACAGCCGTTTTTTGCCAATTTTTTTCCGTTTTTATTATAAATATCGTCGATAACTTTAATAATTGCCGAAACGGGGTCTTCGGCATTATATATGCCGCCCCAGTTATTTATATAAGCCGGTTTAATAACTTCATTTATTACGGCGACGGCAATATCTTGTTTTGATTTAAAGTGATAATAAATACATCCTTTCGTAGCGTTAATTCTATCGATTATATCCTGAATCCCCATGTCTTCATAGCCTCTTTCTAAAAGAAGGGCGTATGCTGCGTCTATGATTTCTTCTCTTTTAAGCAATTTAATTTCCACAAAAATGCCTAATCCGCATTAATTTAAAGTTATAAAATTATACAATATAACTGTTATAATTATATGCGGATTAGGCATTAAAATAAACTAAAAAGTTAAAAAGTTAACGGCTGGTATCCGTCGGCCATAAATCCTGCTATTGCCTGTCCGACATGGACAAGTTCCATTTTTTTGCCGGTTAAAATAGGAGCAACGCCGTATCCTTCGGCTATTGCAACACACGCTTGAGGGATAATATTATTGGCGAGAACCTGTTCATACGCTTCCAATATTTCTTTGTCGTCGGTTTTTGCAATAAAATCTTCCCCGGGGCCGAAAAAAACAAGTTTTACATCTTCGAACGCTCCGCCGTTTTTTGTTCTCCAGGCAAAGTTAAGCCCGATTTTTACTTTTACGGGATTATCGCTACCGGACATGATAATTACTAAAGCTTTTGCCTTTGACATAATAAAGCCTCCTTTAAATAATAAAGTTTTATATTAAGGCCGCAAACATACCGACCAGTCTGTATTTTATATCGGTAATTTTTAAAAGTCAAATCTTAACCCATTTCTTTAGTCCTAAATTATTTTTGTCAAATTTATTTCGATTTATAGTCGGAAAACGCTTGATATATCAGTGTTTTTTAATGGTGCGTCCAGCAGGATTCGAACCTGCGACCCACAGCTTAGAAGGCTGTT
>JAKAQA010000047.1 GCA_021811805.1 bacterium
TTTTCATTTCTTCGCAGGCAGCAAAAGATATAAATTTAAAAAGTTCGTTTTCTATTTTAAATATTAAATATGTTATCAAATATTATATCGGCAGTTATATCTTTATCTTGATTGTTCGTGTAAAAGAAGCATTCCGCCTATATATTAATCGACTTTTTTATTATTAATTCTTCCGGAATATTTTTTAACGCTTCCGTCATATTAGAATCGTCGTATTTTAGTTTTAACACTTTTAATTAAATTTATTTAGGTTGTATTATACCGTTTTTGATAACGCTTTTGCGAAAAAATCTTTCCTTTTCGCTGTAAATACAGCCGCAGTAATTCTGGCGGTATAAACCGTATTCCCGGGAAAGCCCTATGCCTTCTTTATAGCCCCGCCTGAAATCTTCGTAATAAAAATTAACTCCGTATTTTTTTTGCAGGTTAAAACCGGCTTCTCTGATATAATCGTGGTCCTGATGCCTGCTGTATAAAAGCGTCGTAGAAAAATGGGTAAATTTTGAAGATTTGGCGAGGGCGGCTGTTTTCTCGAGCCTGTTCCCGACGCAGTAATAACAGCGGTTCTCTTCCCTGAAAACGACGTTTCTGATAAATTCTTCCATATCGTAGTTTTTTTCGTAAATCACTTTGAAGCCTGCCGCATCGCTAAATTTCTTTAAAGATTCCTCGCGCCTGAGATATTCGCTATAGGGATGAATGTTTGGGTTATAGAAGTAGCCGATAATTTTATCGAATTTGTTATCTGAAGACGCGGAGGAAAGAACATGATACGGATACATTAAGCATGGCGAACAGCATATATGAAGCAATAGTTTATTTTCGGATTCCATTTTTTATGTTTTAATTCGCAATTCATACAAACAATTTGTATTATTATATCATTAAATTATCTGAAAAAAATAAATAAAGTTGTTATAGCGGAAAATTACGGAAGGAAATAAATCTTGTCAAAAATAAATATGAGCGCATAAAAAGTTCTTGATTTAATCCCCTTATTCATACTAAAATAATACGACCCCATAATTATTGCCTTAATTTTTAAAATTTGAAAATTTAACCTTCGGGGAATTTTTTGCTTAAAAAATAAAATATAGGTTTAATATTATTGAAAAAATATATTACGTATTTTCCGGGCTGTATAGATTCTCAAAATAAAATAAGAATAGAGTATATATTCGAGAAACTGGGTTTTGAAGCCGGTTTAGTTTCGGAGTGGAACTGCTGCGCCGCGCCGCCTTCGCATTACAAGCCCGATTTTTTTAATAAGGTCGTTATGCCGCTTAGAAACCTCGGAATATCCCAGCAAAAAGGCGGGAACTTTCTGTATTCGGGCTGCCAGGTATGCGTCAGGCATATAAACGAAGCGGTTAAAATAATAAATTCCGATTCGATGTTTAAAAATCAAGCGGATTACAGCCTGACGCCTTTCAATGCAAACCTTAAAGAAGCTAAAGCCGGTTCAACCGGAGCCGTCCACCTTTTAGATATTATCGCCGACCCGGAAATAGAGTCCCGCCTTTTAAATAACGTTTCGAGAAATATAACGGGCGATTCGATACTGCTTTATGCGGGATGCAATCCCGATAACGAAAATATTAACCGTTTTAAAAATATATTAAATTTTCTCGGGGCGGAAGTCAGCCTTTATGGAGAATGCTGCGGAGGGGGAAAACTCAGAAATACTACCCCCGTTCATTCTAAAAGAATAGAAAATGCCAATACCGTAGATAGATTTTTCAAATTAATAAACGAAAAAGCCGACGAAACAGGTTCGGATTATATATTGGCGATATGCTCTATGTGCGAAAAAAATATAAACGACGGCATAGAAATATCCGACCTCGATATTTTTGCTCCGATAATAGGCTTGACGGAGTTTTTAGGATTTTTATTCGGTTTAAAGGGATGCGGAGATTTAATAGCCGGCGGAGATAACGGTAATAATAGCGACGCGTTAAAAGAATACTGCTTGTAAAAATAATTAAAATACCAAAATGGGGGTAAACAATGGATTTTGAGGAGCTAAAAAACGAGAAATTCCTGCGTGTGAAAGACAACAGGCTTTCAAAAATAAAACCGGACCACCGTCCGCAGGAGTCCTCGAAGGATTACGACGCCGTGCGCTACTCTACATGTACTAATATGTGCGAAAGCGGCTGCGGCCTTAAAATATTTTTAAAAGACGGCAAAATAGTCGATGTTATGGGCGATGCGGAACATCCGCAAAACAGAGGCGGTCTTTGTTCTAAAGGCGTAGGACAGATTCAGTGGTGGTACGATCCGTTAAGAGTTCATTATCCTATGCTCAGAAAATCTCTAACCGATGATTTCAAAAGGGTATCATGGGACGATGCGCTTGATTTTGCCGCAGAAAGATTGATTAAACTGCACGACGAATTCGGTCCCGAAGCCCTTACGGTTTTCAGGACAGGCAGGTCTTCTTTCGGAAATAAAGAAGGAGGCGCGAGGTTCGGCAGGATTTTCGGAACTCCCAACGTTTACGGACAGGGTCCTATCTGTTGTGAAAGCCCAGGCGTATCGATGAATTACGTATTCGGAGCAAAGGGTCTCGGCAGGCTTATGAATCCTACGCAGGATTGGAAAAATTCGAAGTGCATTCTCGTAGTAGGAACGAATATGGCGGCGCAGGAAACGATTACTATGACTCATCTACTTGATGCGAGAGA
Source organism: bacterium (assembly GCA_021811805.1). GTDB lineage: Bacteria > SZUA-79 > SZUA-79 > Acidulodesulfobacterales > Acidulodesulfobacteraceae > Acidulodesulfobacterium_A. Next base: position 2,691 of record JAKAQA010000047.1, read on the forward strand.
TAACGGAGCATTTTTAATAGGGGTTGACCCAAGATTCAATGCAACGCTGTCGAAATGCGACATAGGAATGAGGATTCGCTCCGGTTCGGATGCCGTTTTATTTCTTGCTATGGGAAACATAATTATTAAAGAAAAACTTTACGATAAAGAATTCGTCGATAAATGGGTTCAGGGATTCGAGGAGTACGCCAAAGAATGCGCCCAGTGGACGCCGGAAAGAGCGGAAAAGCTTACATACGTTCCGAAAGAAATGATTATCGAGGCGGCAAGAAGGTTCGGCTCGGCAAGACCGGCATCCGTAACCGGAAATTTAGGCACCGCGCAGATTTATAACTCCAACAACGTCAACAGGTCGATAGCGGCTCTTCTGGCGCTTACCGGTTCTATAGGAGTTAAGGGCGGCGGCTGGAACTGGCTGCATAACTGCCGTCCTCCCCTGAACTACGGAAACGATTTAAAAGTTCTGCCCGATTTTAAAAGGCCTCAGATAACGGATAAATTAATATCATGGGGAGACAGTTCAGTTCCTTGCATTATAAACGCCATGATGTATGAAAAGCCTTATCCGGTTAAAGGAATCATATGGAACGGCGACCACCTGCCCCAATTTCCCAATTCTTGGAAAATGGAAGAAGCGATGAAAAAGAATATAATCAATATACATCTTTCCATATACCCTAATCATACTTATATGTTCAGCCATGTGGCTTTTCCGATAGCTATTTCCGTAGAAACGGACAGCGTCTGCCATCACGGCAACAACAGGCTTATCCAGTGGCACAATAAAATAATACCTTATCAGCATGAACACAGGCCGGATATCGATGTTTTCGACGGTCTCGCAAAAAGGCTCAAAGGGCATGCCGGACATTTCGATAAAGTAGAATTCAATCCTTGGGGCTATTACGAAGACGGGCCGGATAAGGGAAGAGTAAACGAAATTAAAATGACGGATTTCTTCAACGAACAGGAGCCGTTTACAAAGGGTATTACGTATGAACTTCTTAATCCCGAAAAAAACCCTAAAGGCGGATTGATGTGGCCGGTGATGTCTAAAGAAGAAGCGGTATTTCAGGACGATGAGGCTGTTTTAAGAGGAAAATGGATAATGTATAAGGAAGGCGAGAACTATCCCGAAGCCGATAAAAGATTTCCTACTCCATCCGGCAAAATAGAAGTAGCTTCGGATGCTTTGGAAAAAGTAGGCTGGTATAAAGTTCCTACGCAGGTAGAAGGTTCCGAATCGCCTATCGGTAATTTTGAAAGGGCAAAGAAATATCCGTTAGTTTTGAATACCACCCGCATAGCGCAGTCGTTTCATGAAGGCGGACACTGGTGGCCGTGGAACGACGAACTCGAACCCGACAGAAACATAGAAATAAATCCTGCAACCGCCGCCGTTATGGGCATAGAAGACGGCGATATGGTTATCGTAGAAAACGACAGGGGCTGGGTTGAAGGTCCGGCATGGGTAACCGAGATGGTTCCCGAAGACGGGATTTGGGCAAACTTCGGATTCGACAGGTATCAGCCTTTCCATCCGTATGAATCAATCAATACGGTAATAGACGATATAATAAAAGACCCGGTTTACGGACAGATACAGTTTAAAGCCGTTCTTTGCAGGGTTTACAGGAAAGGCGATACCGACCCTGAAGCAACCGCCAAGAATGTATTGGAATTTTTACAGAAAAAATTTCCGGAAGTTTGGGATCCGAAACATCAGGATAAAAACGTTATCGTCGGAAAATGGAAAGACCACTGGAAAGAATATCACGAGCTAAGTATCGGGTGGAAAAAGCTCGTTAATTTTAAAGAGCCCGTGGAATGCACGCCGGATTCATGCGACGTGCGCAAGTATTAAACGAATGTAACTATAAAAAACAGGAGCGAAAAATATGTCTTCCGAATACGGATTCGATAGATTTCATTTAGGAGAGGAAAGGGCGTCGCGCGTTACCCTAAAATCGTCCACTCCAAAATATTCAATGAAGGTAAATACGGACAGATGCATAGGCTGTATGTCCTGCGAAGTGTCCTGCAAAAAAGAGCATAATCTGCCGGTAGGACCAAGAAGGATGAGAGTCATACAGGTAGGGCCGTACTTCGTTAAAAAAGGGCAGTTGAAAACGGTTTATCTTCCGATGAACTGCTTTCACTGCGACGATGCCGCATGCGTAAAAGCCTGTCCTACCGGTTCTATGCAAAAAAGGGCGGACGGTATAGTTTTTAACGACCCCAATACGTGTATAGGGTGTAAATCATGCATACACGCCTGTCCCTTCGGCTCTCCCCAGTTTAACGAGGCAACGGGAAAAGTCACGAAATGCGACTATTGCAAGCACAGGGTCGATGAAGGGCTTCTGCCGGCATGCGTCACGCTGTGCTCTACGGATGCGCTCTGGTTCGGAAATATAAACAGAATATCCACTATAGACAGGGAGAAAACGGCCAGAAAATTAACGGAGCATCTATTCGGGTTTATCGCTCCGCATACGCCGATGGGAACTTCTTCGGCTAACGATACGGATAATCCGGTTAAAGTAGGTTGATTTTATCATATAGCGAATTTAAGAAAAATACGGAGGTTTGTTTATGGCAGATATATTAGCCGCAGGAACAGTTTACAATGCCCCTATAAGGGTCGAATATATTAACGGGGATTTCGACAAGGCGGAAGAAATTCTTAAAAAAGCGGATATTCACATTTTAGGCAGAAACGTTGCGAGCGTTACGCCGTATCACGCAACGATATTTGTTAGCCTCGGAGACGAAGGCAAGGCTTTAAATTTGATTAAAAAATCGGGCATTAAAACTTACCCGGTAGAACCCTACTTCTAAAAAATTGTCCGTAAATTCAAATATGAGCGATAAAACGGCAGGAAGTTTATTGGAAACAGCCGAGGCGAATATTAAAAAAATAACCGCCTCGGAAAAAATACCTGTAGAAGAAGGCTTAGGCAGAATTATATCGGAAGATATAATTCCCGCAACCGACGTGCCTCCCTTTAGAAGGTCTGCCGTGGACGGGTTTGCCTTAATGTTTTCCGACTTTTCCGAAAAAAGCATAGAAGCGTTTAAAGTTAAAAGCCGGATTACAGCGGGTTATTCAAATGAAATCGCTCCTTTGAGTTCGGGAGAAGCCGCTTTTGTAACTACCGGAGCTCCTATACCGCCTAATGCCGACAGCGTCGTATTAATAGAAAATGCCGAAGAATATTCCGGCGGACAAATGGTATATAAAAAACCGATAGAAAAAGGTTCTTATATATCGCCCGTAGGAGACGACATAAAAGCGGGGGAAATATTATTTAAAAAGGGGCACAGTATAAGATTTTGCGATATTGCGGCTTTATCCGGAATCGGTTTAAATTCGGTGCCGGTATATAGAAAGCCGGTGATAGGAATATTGTCCGGCGGAAACGAGCTGGCTTCGCCCGGGGATAAACTGGGCGCCAATAAAATTTACGATATAAATACGACCGCGCTTAAATCTTTAGTAAAAGACGCCGGAGGTATTCCGGAAATTATAGGAATAGTAGAAGATAAACTGGAAAAATTGGTCGAAATTTTAGAAAAGGCGGACGAGTCCGGCAAATACGACCTGTTAATTTCTACGGGCGGAACGGGAGCAAGTTTTCTGGTTTTAGAAAATAAAGAGATTACCAATTTTTACGATTTGGTCCCTTCGGCTATAGAAAAAACCGGCAGATTATTGTTTCACGGCGTAAAGCTCGTTCCGGGAAAACCGACTTCGTTCGGAGTTTTAAACGGAGGAACTCCGATATTCGCGCTTGCGGGGTGGCCGTATTCCGTCCTGATAACTTTCGACCTTTTCGTGAGGCCGTCTATGCAGAAAATGACGAATTCCAAAAATGTATATAAAAGATATCCGACGGTTCAGGCGGTTTTGAAACATAATGTTTTAAAGGAAGAAGGCAACAGGAAATATTTTCAGGTAAAACTGACAGAAGAAAACGGCTTTCTGTACGCATCGGTAATATCGGCGCCTAAGCCTCCTTCCGCCGCAAGGTCCCTAAGTCCTATGATACAGGCGGACGGCAGTTTTGTTATGGAAGAGAAAGTCTCGGCTATGGAGGCGGGGAGTATTATACAGGTTAACTTAAACGATTATGAGATTTTATATTAATTGTTTTATTTAAATTTTATTGATAATATTAAAATATATTAAAGGTTTTCTATGAAGCCGTATTTATTTAAAATGTTTAACGACAAGGAATATGAGTTTAACCGCGGAAGATTTGAATTTAAAATTCCGTCCTTAAGAGTGTCTTTGCTCAGCAGATGCAATGAGCGCTGTTTTTACTGCCATAATGAAGGGGTTTCAAAAAAAATGCCTTCCGTTATCCAAACGGGAGACATAATAAATACCATATATTTATTAAGGGAATTCGGCCTTAAAAAAGTAAAATTTACCGGCGGAGAACCCCTGTTGTTTAAAGATTTAAAAAACCTTTTATATAAAATCAAACACATTGCCGACGTAGAACTTTTTATCACTACCAACGGCACGCTGATTAAAAAAAGGATAAAAGATTTAAGCCCCAATATAATAAATAAAGTATCGGTCAGCCTGGATACTTTAGATTCGGACGTTTATAAATATATTACCGGCAAGAACCTGTTCGGAGAGGTTATCGCCGGACTTAATACGCTTAAAAAAAACGGATACAACATAGAAATAAACAATCTTTTATTGAAAGGTTTAAATTCAAGCAAAAAATGTTTGAAAAATATGATAGATTACTGCGCCGAGAACGGGTTTGATCTGCAGTTTATTGAAATGTCCGATAAAACGGCCAAGCCTTTTTATTCAAAATATTACGCCGACCCGTATAAAATATTGCAAAGAAGCGGTTTGGATTTTAAGAAAGATAAATCGAACGACAGGCAGTTTTTTAGAATAAAAGGGTCTAAAATTACTTTATGCAAGAATGTGAGCGACGTATGCGAATCTTCCGGAGAAAGATGCGGCGGATTGAGGCTGCTGCCCAGCGGCATCCTCAAAAATTTTCTTTACGAATAATATCGAGAGGTTAATTATTACATTATGATAGTAGAGCTTATAGGCAAAGAAGCCGGTTTAACTTTCGAGTGCATGCATATAGTGCCGGGTAGAGGCGACTGCTCGCGGATACATCCTCATTTTCATTACGTAGATGTGGTGGTCGACGGGGAGTTCGACGACAAGAGAAGGATAGTCCACTTATATAATTTAAAGGCGGTAATAAAAAGAATATGCTCTTTATTCGAAGATAAAATTTTACTGGCGGATTATCCGGAAAGCGTCCAGAGAGTTACGGAAGAAGTTCTGCATTACAGGATAGAGATAAATAACAAGCTGTATATTATACCTAAGGCCGATATTTTTAAAATAAAAAGCCCTTCTCTAAACATAGAAGACCTGACGGTTTATTTTGCAAACGAGCTTGCGTTAGATTTAAAAAATAAAGAAATGTTCAATCCGCTAAACTATTTTGAGGTTACCCTAAGCGAAGGACACGGCCAGAGAGGAAAAATCAGGATAGAATCGAAATAACGATAAATGAGCGCTATTAGCTGTATAATACTTGCAGGCGGAGAGTCTAAAAGATTCGGAGAGGATAAGGTTTTTTTTAATTTCAACGGAAAATCGTTTCTGGAAAGGGCTCTCGACGCCGCATCGGAAATAAGCGGCGATATCGTAGTCTGCGTCAGGGGAGAAGATAAGATAAAAGGCTGTTTCGCCGAAGCCGAAAAGGTTGCGAAAAAAAGAGCGGAAGCCGGAAAACCGAGTTTAATTCCGAAGATAATCGCGGACGATAAAGATTGCGGCTTCAAAGGCCCGCTAAAAGGAATTTACAGTTCGATTAAAATATTAAAAGGAGAGTTAACGCTTGTTATGGAGTGCGACGCTCCTTTTTTTAATTTTTACGCGGCTGCAGAGTTAATAAGAAAATTGGAATCGGAAAAAGTCGATGCCGTCGTTCCGCTTTGGCCGGATTCTACGGTAGAACCCCTTCTGGCGTGTTATAAAACGAAAAAAACGGCAGGCATTTTAGAAATTCTCAATAATTATGCTTTAAATTTAAAGGAACATTTTTTATTTACCGATTCGGTAAATATTTCAAGGCTGTTACCCTCCGTTTATTATTATAATATTTTCGATATGGCTAAAAATAATTCCGATTTAAAAGCGGAATTATTTATAAATATAAATTCAAAAAAAGATTTAGAAAAGTACGGCCGCAACGAAAAAATATTTAATAAAGGCGGGTCAAAAAGTGTTAAAATAAGAAAGGCTAACAGATTTTTCGATTTAAAAAATCCGGCCGATAAACCTTACGGCATACTCGCAAACGCTTTATATTGCTGGTGGGTTTATGCCAAAACAGACAATTTTATATACTTCAGGAAAGCTTTCGGGTATTTTAAAAAAGACGCCTTTACTTATCGCGTTAACGGATTAAATTTTATGGGAGATAAAATTATAAATCTCTTGCCCGACCCTTTAGGGATAGTTCGGGCAAAGAATAAATAAACCAAGGGGCCGTTATGCAAAATAATCTTAATAAAAATAAGCTTACGAATTTAAAAGAAGATTTAAAGAAAAATCAGATAGAAATAATGCTTTATCCTTCCAAATGCGACGGTTGCGAAGCCGAAGGATTTGCGGCCTGCGTCAAGGCTTGCGAAGCGCATATGGGCAAAAAATACTGGTCTAAATATACGGGAGCAAGAATTAACATAAAGAAAAAATCCGGCAGATTTTTTCCGATAATATGCCGTAATTGCGAAGAGGCGCCATGCGTAGATGCGTGTATGCCAGGAGCGAGGTATAAAGATACGGAATCCGGCTGGACTGTAACAAATTATAAAAAATGCGTCGGCTGTTGGATGTGCGTTATGTCCTGTCCTTTCGGCGCCATAGAAAGAATAGGCGCCGTCCGGTTTGCGTCCAAATGCGACGGCTGTATAGACGAAGGCACCCCGAAATGCGTAGAGGCATGTAAAAAAGGGGCGCTGAAAAGAATAGGCATTAAGAACTATTCGTATGAAAGAAGGCTTATGGTT
>JAKAQA010000048.1 GCA_021811805.1 bacterium
AGTTCGTGGGTAGGAGGCGCGTTCCAAAATCCGTATCTTCCGCAGGTTTGGGGAACGGTGCGATATTCCTACTGGGAGGGAGGAATGAGTTACGTTCCGGTAGAATCCCCAGGGTATGAAATAGAAATACCGGCAAGTTATCTTCCCGATTTAATAAATTTAAACCAGCCGAATACTTTAAATTAAAAACCATGCATAAAAATTTAATTTATATAGAAGAATACGATATTTACCAGTATTTTGACGGAGAAAAATCGTTTTTTTCACGTGAATACCCAGGAAATATGCCGGAATCCGAAAATCAGGCGGCGGTTGCGGTAATATCTAAAAATATCGATTTTTCGGTTATTCCGAAAAACGGAGTTAAATCCATTAAAAAAACGGCGTTAAATAAATATCTCGCGAAATATTACAGGAAAGAGTCTTATTTCTATATCCGCAATGCCGGCAATGAATACGGAGTTTATCATACCCTGCCTTTAAATATAAAAAAATATTATTCCCTGTCGAACGGAATAGATTTTATTATTCCGTACGATTATTTAGTCATATTATTTTTGAACGAAAAATCGATAATTTACGGACGGGATGAATCCGTTATATTTATAGAAAAGACTGAAGACATCTATAAAATAACGGTTATATCGAACGGCTTTAATCTTTTTCCGGTGGCAAGTTTCAAGGAGGACACGTTAAACGTCAATTTAAATATTTTAAAAACAAAATTAAATTCAAAAAATATCGTAATAAATAAAATAGTTACCAACTGCGTAGCGATAGATTTTAATATTTTCTTTGCGGACGCCGGCATCGTTAATTTTACCGCAAAAGATTTCGCCGTATTTTTCGACGGCATAAAAAAACCCATTCCTTATTTTGAAAACTTGGAGATAAAATTCAAAAAAATAGAGTTGAGGGAAAATAGGTTAATTAATATATATATTGCCGTTTTAGTTATAGCCGTCCTGCTTATGCAGTCAACGGTGTTATTTTTTAACGGTAAATCGTTCATAGAAAATAAAAAAATAAAATTATTAAATGAAAATATCGCCGTTTTATCCGAACAAAATCTAAAAAAGGAAAATATTATTTTATTTAACGAATATTTTACGCCTTTTAATTTAGCAGGCTATCTTGAAAAATTTATAACGGTTTTTCCTAAAAAAGTAAAAATTGAAAATCTCGATGTCAAGAGATTAAAAAATACTTATATTATCGACGGAACCGCTTACGTAAAGGGCGGATATAGAAAATTTGCGAAAAATTATAATTTAATTTTAAAAAAATTCCGGTTATCGGGACGGATTAGAATTACTTATAACTTAGATAATTTCGGAAAACCCTATATTAAATTTTACGGAAGATTAAAATGAAAAAATTTAAAAATAAAAAATTATTAATATTTTTTTTGCTGTTTTTAATATGCGCTTATATTTTTTGCTTTGAATTATTTCCTTCGTTTAATCAATATTATAAACTGAAAAGGATTTACGTTAAAAAGCATAATACGGAAAAACTGCTAAAAATCAAACTGTTAAGCGAAGCAGGAATAAAACCCGTAAATTTTAAAGCCGGAAACCATAGATTTTCGACCGATATTCTTACGGCGCTATCTTATATAAATTATTTGCGAAAAAAAGGTTACGGCGTTAAAGTAAAAGTCCTAAATAAAAAATCCTTGTTAGAATCTAAAGATATAATAATTTACTTTAACAAAATTTCAAATATAGGCGTCGTTTTCGCATTACTAAGAACATTCGGCGCTTTTCCGTCGGAACTTAGGGGTATATCCATAAAATCAGGGAAAGGTACAGGCGTGCGCATCGTGATTGACGAAAGGTTAATAAGTTTAACTTAAAGAAGGAGGAATAAATATGAGCTTCAAAAATTTTATAAATATTTTTAAAAAATCGGCAAAATGGTTCGCACTGTTTCTTTTCGGTATTTTTTTATTTATTTTTGCATTAAATAGGCTGGAAAGGAAATTCGGACATAAAAAGGTTTCGGGTAGCGAAATAAAAAATAAAAAAACTTTCGGTTTCGTTATAAAACCAAAAAAGATATTTTCTAATTCAAATGCCGGCAATTCAAAAAACAGCCTAAAAGATATTTTTAATATTCCGGATAAAAAATATAAAAAATTTAACCGGCTCTTTATTTCTCCGGCAAAAATAAATAATAACGGAATGAAAGTATTTGCTAACGCCGGTCGTCCAAGCGGCGGGAATTTGCCTAATTTTATTAAAAAGTTAAAGTTTAAAGGATTTTCGAAAAAGGAATCTCCCTCTCCGTCGTTAATATTTATAAGCGGTAAAACCGCTCTTTTGAGTATGGGCGGAAAAAGTTATTACGTCCGCGCCGGAGAAAGCATTAAAGGGATGTTTATATTAAAAGTAGGTTTAAAGGGGGTCGGCTATTCCGATAAGGGCAAAATAAAATATTTAAATTTTTAAAAGTCATCGGTGTATCTTATTTTTTAGCATGAAAGCGGGAATTATGCCTATAAGGCATATTACGCCGGCGACTATAAATACGTCGTCGTAAGATTGAACCGTTGCAAACATCTTAACTATGCCGTCTATGATTCCGAGACCCGGGTCGATTCTTGCCGAGCCGGCTATGACCCCCGTATTTGCTTTGAACCGACCGCCGTTATTAAAAAAAGACTTTATCTTAAGGAAAGCGAAATTCTTATCGTTAATCTTATCTCCGTACCTTGTAAGATAGTAAACTTTTTTGGTTGCGAGATAATTTGCAAAGTAAGCGATTCCGAAACCGGAAGCAAGCCTCATAGTTACCGGCAGTAATCCCGATGCTTCGGGTATTTGTTCCATCCTAACCGAATTAAGTCCCATGCTCATAATCGGCGAATATAGCATTCCAAGCCCTATTCCCCTGATAATCGACGGATATATTATGTCGTATAGGCTCGACTGCACGGATAAATTCCAATATAAAAACAGGGATACGGCAGTTAAAGCCATACCGAATACTATAAAATACTTTGGACCCCACCTGTCCGCTCCCCTGCCGAAAACAGGGGCCGATAATGCGACGGCTATTGCCGAAGGCATCATTATAAGACCGGTTGTATATGGAGTATAATTCATAATATTTTCGAGATAAACAGGCATTATAAACAAAGAGCCGAAAAGCGCTATAGCCCTTATGGCATTAATCGAGGTGATGAGGGTAAAATTATAATTTTCAAAGATTTTAAAGTCTATCAGGGGATGGGAAACGAAAGGTTCGAATAAAAAAAACATAACGAAACCGGCGGCGCTCAAAAGTTCGCAAATATGAATATAGCTTGAATCCCAGCCTTTATTCTGGCCTTCGTTGAATGCTACGAGCATAAAAGAAATAGCGGTTGCGAAAAAAATAAACCCCAAAAAGTCGAAATTTGCCTTAAAATATTGCGATTTGCGGTCATCTTCCATAATTATCATTATTCCTATAAGCGTTATAACGGCTATCGGCGCGTTTACGAAAAAAACCCATCTCCATGTTAAATGGTCGGTAATCCATCCGCCGAGCGTGGGGCCTATCGCCGGCGCCGCCATAGCGCCTATCCCCCAGATTCCCATAGCCCTACCTCTTTCGCCCGGTTCAAAGACCTTGCCGAGGAGGGCAAGACCCAACGGCGCTATGCCTCCGCCTGACAGTCCCTGAATTATCCGAAAAAATATAAGCATATTTATAGAAGTGGCAAAACCGCAGGCTATAGACGATATCGTGAAAAATATAATGCTAAGTATTATCGGGATTTTAAGCCCTATCTTTTTAATGATAAACGTAATCGGCATTATTATTATCGCGGTTGCAACGCTGTAAGCAATCATAATCCAGTCAACCTCTTCAAGGTCAACTCCGAGGCTGGACATAATTTTAGGAATGGCTATGGTTACGATGCTCATATCGAGCATTACCATAAAAAAGAAAGCTACAAGCAGGATTAATATAAGGTTTTTGTATTCTTTAGAGTACATTATGAATAAATTTTACCATTAAATGACCTAAAAGTCATTTAATAATTTTTTAGCATGCTTATTAAATAAGCGATAAATAAGTTTTAAATAAATGTAAATTCGATGCTGTTTATGGAAATTAGTTCTAAAATAGATATTATGTTTGAATAATAAATAACCTGATTTCCGGAATCTTTTATGCCGTCTTTGTTTTCGCTTGTTACGTTAAGAAAAAATTCATTCATTATTTTATTGCCCAAAAAAATAATTTTGGATAATTCCGCTGCCGTTTTGCTTTTTATCTTTTCGTCTTTGCCCAATTGCATAAAAAATATATCGATATTTTCCTTAAAAAAAAAGCTTAAGGCAAGACAGAATTCCGGAATATAAGCCTGCTTTTTAAAAGTAGGATATTTGTACAGTTCATTAATATTGTTTTTTATTAGTTCGATGCCGCTGTCGATATCCTCTAAATGGCCGGCAAATTTCATTATGCGCGTGATTATGCCGGCAAAATTTTTGTAATCGGAGTCCCCTCTTTTGCATAATAGTTTTAATGACGATAAATTCACGCCTCTTGAGGATAATATTTGCAGGACGAGTTCGTTAATCTCTGCATATAATATGTTGCCGCGAGTTTTATTTTCTATTATATTGCCGGGGAAGTTATTATGCCGCTTATAATTATTGGTTATAAGTTCGTTAAGAATCTCTTCGAGATTCTGCTCGACGATATTTGAAAATTCTATCGCCTTAGAATTTAGTAAACTCAGTTCTTTGTTTTTTCTATATTTTTTCCCCATGTATATATTATATAATATATATTATATAATATATATTTGTGAACTAACTCTTACCGTTTTATTATTTACGTGTCCGTAGCTCATCCGGATAGAGCGCAGGACTCCGACTCCTGAGGCGGCGGGTTCGAATCCCGCCGGACACACCATCCGAAATATGAATTGAAATATTTCTTGCTTTTAAGTCCGATATTATTTAAAATTTTTATAGCAATATTTTAATTTTATCGGATATTTTTATATAAAAATAAATGATTTCGGCACTACAGCCTATATCGATTAACTTCGGCACCGACGGATTCAGAGGCATCATCGGGGATAATTTTACGTTCGACGCCGTCAGCCGCATCAGTTCTTCATTGGCGGAATATTTAAAAGATAGTCCTTCAAAAACCGTTGCCGTAGGTTACGATACAAGGTTCTTATCTAAAGAATTTGCCGCCGCCGCCGCCGATGCCCTTGTTTCTTCGGGAATAAAAGTCGTATTGAGCGATAATTTCTGCCCCTCCCCCGTTTTATCCTACTTCGTTAAAGACAAAAAATGCGCCGCCGGCGTGATGATAACCGCGAGCCACAATCCTTATATGTTCAACGGATTAAAATTCAAAAGCCCGTTCGGCTCTTCTATGCTCGAATCCGAAGTGAAAAAAATAGAAAAAATCGTAAACGGTTCCGATTTTAGTAAAAAAAACAAAGGAAAAAGCCGTTATACAGGCCGTACCGGATTAGATTATTCGGACAATAATAATTTCCGGTATGCCGATTTTAAAAAAGATTATATACGCCGCATAATAGATTTGACTGAATTAGATAAAGCCGTCAGCGGAGCGGATAAAGATTTATTAAAATCGTTAGAAGTTGTTATAGACCCTATGTTCGGCGCCGGCATAGGATATCTGTCTTCCGTATTAAAAAGATTTTCTATTAAATATAGCTCTATAAACAATGCCGTTAATCCTGCCTTTCCGGGATTGAATCCCGAACCGATAGACAGCAATCTGCATAAATTGAAATCGTCTTTGAAAAAAAAGGGTATTAAAAATAAGTTTGCGGTCGGTTTTGCTACCGACGGGGATGCCGATAGGATAGGTGCGGTAGATTGCGAAGGCAATTTCATCGATTCCCATAAAATTTTTTCGATAATTTTAGATTATCTAATAAAGGAAGGCCGTTCGGGCAGCGTAGTTAAAACCGTTTCCGTATCCAAATCTATAGACGACATCTGCAAAAAGCATAATATAGGGCTGTATGAAGTCCCGATAGGGTTTAAAAATATTGCCGCTCTTATGACGAAAGACGGAAACGACGTATTTATGGGCGGAGAAGAATCCGGCGGAATAGGCATAGCTTCTCATTTGCCGGAAAGGGACGGTATTTTTAACGCCCTTCTGCTCCTCAAAATTATTATTAAAAGCGGGAAAAACTTAAATGAGCTTTTAAACGGCATATTTAACGAACCTTATCCTTATTCATACGCAAGGGAAGATTTGCATTTGGATGAAGGCAGGAAGCTGCGGCTTATAGAAAAACTGAAAAGCGGCAGTTTCGATATACCGTTTAAAAATAATTTAGCCTATTCCAACTTTATAGACGGTTTTAAGTTCGGATACAAAGACGGTTCATGGCTTTTAATACGCCCTTCCGGGACGGAGCCGTTATTAAGGATTTATGCGGAAAGCAAGGCTAAGAATAAAACGGACGGGCTTATAAATAAAGTAAAAATGGAAATAGACGCTTTATAAAAAATTTATTTTTAGAAAAAGAAAAAAATGTTATAATGCTTAAATTATTTCTTAAAATTTAAATCTAATATTTTTATTTTTCAGGGGAAAATCTAAAATGAGCGAAATTGTCGATGTAAAAGGGAGGCAGATTTTAGACTCGAGAGGAAATCCTACGATTAGCGTTAAGGTTTCTTTAGAGAGCGGTATGAGCGGTTCTGCCTGCGTTCCTTCCGGGGCATCTACCGGAGAATACGAAGCCTATGAAAAAAGAGATAACGACAGTTCGGTTTACGGCGGGAAATCGGTTCATTCGGCGATAGAAGGAATTAACGATATTATAGCAAAATCTTTAAACGGCATAGACAGTTATTCTCAAAGGCTGATAGACGACATAATGATGAATCTCGACGGTACGCAGAATAAGTCCAATTTGGGCGCGAATGCAATTTTAGCCGTTTCGCTGGCGGCTGCGGTTGCTTCGGCAAATGAATTGGAAATACCTCTTTATCGTTATTTAGGCGGCATAAATACCCATGTTATGCCTGTTCCTATGATGAATATTCTAAACGGCGGAAAACATGCAAACAATATGCTTGATTTTCAAGAATTTATGATAGTTCCCGCCGGAGCTAAATCCTTTGAGGAAGCCCTTAGAATGGGAGCGGAAGTTTATCAAAAACTTAAAAAAGTTTTGGACGAAAAAAATATGCCCACGGCGGTCGGCGACGAAGGAGGATTTGCGCCTCAGCTCCAGAACAATATGGAAGCGATAATATTGATAATGGAAGCCGTAGAGAAAGCAAGATACCAGCCCGGAAAAGATATTTTTATCGCTTTAGACCCTGCGGCAAGCGAGTTTTATGCCAACGGCAAATATACGCTTAAAGAAGCAGGCAAAAAAACCGTGCTTGAAGCAGACGAGATGGTCGCAATGTATGCAGGCTACGTCGAAAAGTTTCCTATCATATCTATAGAAGACGGTATGGCGCAGGACGATTTCAGCGGATTTTCTCTTTTGCTTAAAGAACTCGGGGACAAAGTTCAAATAGTAGGAGACGACCTGACCGTAACAAATCCTAATCGCATAACAAGGGCGGTCGATTCCCATTCGATAAACTCTGTTTTAATAAAATTAAACCAGATAGGCTCTTTGTCTCAAACATTAGATGCCATAGAATTGACTCAAAAAAATAATATGAGCGCCGTTATTTCACACAGGTCCGGAGAAACGGAGGATACTTTTATTTCCGATTTATCGGTTGCCGTAAATTCGGGGTTAATTAAAACCGGCGCGCCCGCCCGTTCCGAAAGGGTAGCGAAATATAACAGGCTGTTGCAGATAGAAGAAGAATTAGGTTCTAATTCTTTATATAAAGGGCTTAAAGCCTTTAAGGGCGCTGGAAGCCGTTTAAGTTAAAACAAAAATAACAATAAAATTAAAACAAGGAGGCTGTTATGGCTTTTATTATTACTGATGAATGTATTGCTTGCGGAGTCTGCATTCCGGAATGTCCGAACAATGCGATTGCCGAGGGAGATATATATGTTATAGATCCCAATCTCTGCACCGAATGTTACGGATATTTCGATACCCAGCAATGCGCTTCGGTTTGCCCCGTCGATTGCTGTATCCCGGATGAAAACCGCAAGGAATCCAAAGATGAACTAAAGGCAAAGGCGATGAAGGCGCATCCGGATAAAAAGGACTGGAAATTCTAATAATTTTTACGTTTTATTAAATCGCCGGCAGAAGCAGGGCGGCGTTTTCCGGCGTTCCTGCTTCTGCCGATATGCCGTTAAAAATTTTTAGAATAAAATATGTCCATTAAGAGAGAAAATATAAAAGGATACGAACTAAACTCTTTAGATAAATCCGAACCGTGGAGACTTTTCAGGATTATCGGAGAATTCGTGGACGGATTCGATATTCTGCCGTCGATATGCCCTGCCGTAACTATATACGGAAGCGCAAGAGTTAAAGAAGACGGCGTCGTATATCAAAACACTAAAGATATTGCCTATAAACTTGCGTTAAAAGGATTTTCTATAATTTCGGGAGGCGGTCCCGGCGTTATGGAGGCCGCAAACAGGGGTTGCAGGGAAGCTAAGGAACAGCACGGTTTAAACGTGAGCTCGGTAGGATTGAATATTAAACTCCCGCATGAGCAGACCCTGAACAGGTTTGCCGACGTTACGCTCGAGTTCAGATATTTTTTCGTCCGAAAAGTCATGCTGGTAAGATATGCTTCCGCATATATAATGATGCCCGGAGGCTTTGGAACTTTAGACGAACTTTTTGAAACCGTAGAACTGATACAAACCAATAAAACAAAGCCGTTCCCCGTGATATTATACGGTTCGGACTATTGGACGGGTTTAATAGACTGGATTAAAAGCAATACTTTGCACAATTCTTATATATCCGAAAAAGATTTCAACATAATTAAGATAATGGACGACCCAGACGAAATAATTAATTATATATTAAATTTTAATTTATAACCCCGGTAATGTTGCAATAAAATATGATTAAAAACGATAAGTGGATAGAAAAAATGGCCGAAAGCGGCATGATAAGCCCTTTCGAAAATTCTCAAGTCAGAGACGGCGTTATATCTTACGGCGTATCTTCCTTCGGGTACGATTTAAGAATATCGAACGAGTTTAAAATATTTACCAATATAAACAACACCGTCGTGGACCCTAAAAATTTCGACCCGAAATCTTTTGTAGATTTAGTATCCGATGTCTGCATCGTTCCTCCAAATTCTTTTGCTCTCGGCAGGTCGGTAGAATATTTTAAAATCCCGAGAAACGTCGTAACTATCTGTCTTGGAAAATCTACTTACGCAAGATGCGGAATAGTAGTTAACGTTACCCCGTTCGAGCCTGAATGGGAAGGATACGTAACGCTGGAAATTTCAAATACTACGCCCCTTCCGGCTAAAATTTACGCCAATGAAGGTATCGCCCAGGTTCTTTTTTTTGAAGGAGAAGAGCCGAGGACGTCATATAAAGACAAAAAGGGCAAATACCAGTCCCAGGTCGGCATAACCCTCCCGCGCCTTTAAGAATAAATTATTTTAT
>JAKAQA010000049.1 GCA_021811805.1 bacterium
CTCATTTTGCCAACTTAATTGCACAGTTTTTAAATAACAATTTCTTTTTTGCGTCATACAATCCCGCCATATAAGCGTTTATTTATAAAAAAATCTACATGGCACGTAAATTGCATATATCTTAACTCATAAGCGTTTCGGATAAAGGCATGGGCGTAAGCAAAGAAAATCTTGCAAAGATATTCGAAAAGTTCAAGCAGGTTGGCGATACCCTGACCGACAAGCCTAAAGGCACGGGGCTCGGACTTCCAATATGCAAACAGATAGTAGAACATTACGGAGGAAAGATATGGGCGGAAAGCGGGGAAGGAAAGGGAAGCACGTTTTATTTTACCGCTCCGCGCTATGCGGAGAAAACTGGTACGGGGCATATAAAAGATTTTATAGAACAGCTTAAAAATTCCGCTCCTCCGGCATTAAACTATGGCAGCGTTTCCAAAAACATATTAATAGTGGACGACGACGAGAGTATCAGAAGGCTTTTAAAGCAGGAGCTTGAATACGCCGGTTATATCGCCGAAGAAGCCACCGAAGGATTAGAAGCTTTAAATAAAATAAAGCACAAAAAATACGACCTTATTATCTTGGACGTTATGATGCCGGGTTTAAGCGGATTCGACGTAGCAAGGGTTTTAAAAAACAATCCCGATACTATGGATATTCCCATTATAATTTTATCCGTGGTGGAAGACAAGCAGGCTGGATTTAAAATAGGCGTGGAAAGGTATCTTATTAAAGGGGTGGAATACCGGAAGCTTTTAGGCGAAGTGGACGGTCTTCTGTTATGAGGACAGGCTGAGGGGATAGGTGAAATAATGAAAAATAATAGAATTATATTAAAAAAAATACTGTCTAATAAAGAATCTTTTGACATATTAAATAATACAGCAGAAGGTTTAAATACAAGCGCGGTTATAACGGATATAAACGGCGGCATACTTGCAAATATAGGAAATTTAGATTTCGATTTGAATTTGAATCCGGAAGCCGCAGCTGGCAGCTTCCCGTTAAATATTAAATTTGGGGAGTACTTAATGAAATTTAAATTTATGGGCTTTATAATCACGTTATCCGCCCTCATTATTCTATTTATTTCGGGGACGGTTCTTGCCGCCGGACACCCTTCGAATAATAACAGGATAGATTTAACTTATTCTCATTATTATCTCGAACCACATGGAATATACGGTTCATGGAACATCGGCACAGTAACGTATTACAATAATTCAAATAAAAAATTCAATTATTTTATTCAAGGTTCCGGATTTTCAAGAACGATCGAGGGAGAAGGTTTTTTGGGAATGGTTGGTACTTATGCGGACTGGACGCCCTGGTTTTACACTTACACGGATGTTTCGAGCGGCACAAACTATCTTTATCTGCCTGAATTCAGGGCAGATAATAACTTTAATTTTAAACTCGGCAAAAATAGAAATTTAGTGTGGGAGATCGGCGGGTCTTATATTAAATACAATTCCAACAATTTAAACCTTATAGCTTCTACCGGCTTAACTTATTATTACAAGAGGTGGATATTAAGCTACCGGTTGTTCAGGACAATAAGCGATCCCGGCAGCGTGGTCTCCTGGTCACACCTTTACTCGATAGCTTATGGCAAACGTTATTGGGAGAGGACGTATCTTAATATAATTACGGGTAATGAGGCGTATTTAGCGGTATATCAGCCGGTAGTGCGTCCTGTAAATTATAATGCTATTTATGTGGGGGTACATCAAAGAATATGGCTAAGAAAAGATTTTGGAATTTTAGGAACCATAAGCTACCTTACCATTCAAGGCAATTATAAAGCTTTCGGTATAACCGTAGGCATTTTTAAAAATTTTTAATATTTTTTATTTAATAATAAATACCTAATATTAATAAACCAATAATATAATATATTATGATAAAAGAAAATATCTTTTACCACCGCGCCTATAGGAAGGAAGCGTTTTCCAAAAAAAAATTCTTTATAGAAAGCACGGTTCTTCTCTCGCCGATTTTACTTATATTGTTTTTATATCCAATTATTACTCTGCAAATATGTAAATTTTCTGCTTTTATTCTTCAGAAATATTTTTCCGTTGGAAAAATTAAGGTATTAGGAAGGCAATATGTTTTTTCTCGTCTGTATATAATTTCGATGCAGGCGTTTTTTCATTCCCCGATGTTTTATCTTTTATTTTTTTTGTTTTCTATTTTTACTCTTATCGTAATGCTGTTTTTTTCAAAGCTATATATTTTTAAACCTGTTTTCTTATATTTAATGTATATCGCGATAATCAATGTTATATCTTCGGCATTTTTTGTCCTTGCTCCCATTAGATTCCCATATAATATTAAGATATTTTCGGTTTTATACATGAAAACGGAAGTGTCTATATGGTTTTTTATACCCGTTATTTTTACACTGACATTGGCTTTATTGCCTTCTAACCTTATTTCAAAACTATTAGTTTCTTTTTTTACATTAATTTATTCTATTATGTTTGGGACTGTTAGATATGTGTTGTTCTTATATGTTCTGAGAAAATTCTCTTTTGTATTGATGGCTCCTATCTTTTTTGTTTTTGGGCCTTTAATGGATTTTATATATATTGTGGGGATATATTCATACTACTTGAGTTTTGTATCCGAGAAAAATAGAAACAGCATCAAGGGGTGGAAATGGTTATATTAATAATTGCCATATTAAAGATTTATATGTTGTTTGTGATTTTCGTCATGATGGTTTACGCGGTAAGGCATAATTTTTTTACCTTCAACCGCTTATTCGGCAATCAGAAAATGTGCTATCAGGATATAATTGATTCGGAATTTATAATGGTTTCTATTATAATTCCAATGCACAATGAAGAAAAGACCGCGCCGCATATATTAGACTTGCTGGTAAAATCAGATTACCCTGCATCTAAAATGGAAATAATACCGATAAATGACAACTCAACCGATAAAACAAGGCATATAATTGATGATTACGCGCTTAGATATTCTTTTATTAAACCTGTACACAGGGATAGTAAAAACAATGGTAAAATGCAGGCGTTAAATGACGGATTGGCGGTAGCCGCAGGAGAAATAATACTTGTTTTTGACGCCGATTATCTTCCCGGAAAAGGTTTGGTCAGAGATTTGATCGTTGCTTTTAAGGACCCAAAAGTAGGCGGAGTAATGGGAAGGGTTATGATTATCAATACTAGCAAAAATTTACTAACCCGTCTTTTAGATTTGGAAAGGACCGGCGGTTATCAGGTTGACCAGCAGGCAAGATATAATTTAGGTCTTATCCCTCAATACGGAGGTACCGTCGGAGGATTCAGGAAAGAATTGGTAATCTCTTCCGGAGGATTTAACGAAAATATTCTCGCGGAGGACACTGAATTAACTTTTAGATTATTTATTAAAGGGTACGACATAGCTTATGCCAATCGTCTGGAATGTTATGAAGAAGCGCCGGAAGAGTGGAGGATAAGGGCAAACCAGATTAAAAGATGGTCCAGGGGGCATAACAGGGTTATGTTTAAGTATCTTTTTCCTGTAATAAAGGCAAAAAATTTGAATTTTTATCAAAAACTGGACGGCATTTTATTGCTTTTTGTATATTTAATTCCGTTTATCTTTATATTAGGCATACTGGATTCCTTAATATTGTTTTTTATGGGCGAGATGAACTTGGTGAATTATGTAATAATATATTTGTTAATAGGCGGATATGTGGTTTTTGGCAGTTTTGCCCCGTTTTATCAAATAGGAACGGGGGCATTATTAGATAGGGTTTCATACAGGATACGCCTGTTGCCGTTCTTTTTGTTTATTTTTATATTTAACCTGTTTTTTATTTCCCAGGGCTTCATAGAATCAATCGTTGATGTTATTGTCAACAGGAAAGTTTCATGGCACAAAACAATAAGATACAGAAAAGGGGCGGCTAAATGAATTTTGTAATTTTAATTACGGTGTTTATGATTCTTATTTTTGTACCTTTTATTCCAGGCATTTTGGAGCTTTTATTTCCGATAGACGACAAGGCGATGTCAGTTAGAATGGATTATTCCAAGGACCCGTCTTATTTCGGCAAATCGTTCAGAAGAATCATGGTTAGCTCTATTTCAAAAGGGGAATTTAAAGAAGGGCAGAACCAAATAAAATTATCTTCTGTTCCGGAATCAATCCTTGTTATTCGTGGGGATTTTAACCATGGAGCGGAAAATTTTGAAAGCATTGTGTTAGTATCGGGTGATTTAATTTCCAAATATAATAATAGTTTTAATAAAGAAATTTACGTAAAAGGAAATGCCTTTTTTGGGGGCGGCGGCGTGATTCGTGCGGCAGCCGTGGATAAAAATGCCGAATTAAAGGAACAGACAAAGATAATCAGATGGCTTGATGTCAAAGGTTGCATTACTGTCGGTGAAGAAAGTCATCTTGGAGTAAGCGTATCTTGCGGAGAAAAGTTTCAACTATCCAAAGGCTGCAGATTCAGGCGCCTTTTTGGCAACCCTATTTTAACGCCTGTAAATGCCCGTTCTATTAATTACGGTTCCCTTAAAAACGGAAAAAATATTAGCGAGCCTTCTATTATTTCATATAGTAACAAGATAATAAATAGAAATATAAAATATGAAGAACCCGTCATAATAAACGGGAACCTGATTATAAACGGGAATCTGGAAATAAAAAACGAATTTACTATTAACGGAGATATTAAGGCAAACGGAAAAGTGCTCATAGATACGGTTGAAAATGTTACTATTAACGGTAACGTGGTATCGGAAAGCGTTATAAGCATGAAAGGCAATATAAAAGCTGTCGGAGACATATTTTCACAAGACGAGGTTTATTTAGAAGGCGTAAATATAGGGAGTTTTAATAATTTCAAATCGGTAATAGCCAAAAAGAAGTTAACTCTAGGCAAAAGTGTCGAAATATACGGTTTTGTTTCTACGGAAGGAATCGGTATCGTCGAAGGAGAACAATAATATGAAAAAAATTACCCTTATCATTGTATTTATATTAATATTATTATGCTCTATACCTATTATTCATTATGGTTTACACCGGACGCTGGAATATGAAAACTTTTTAAAAAATAAAAATATAAAGGTTTTTTTAGTTTACGGCTTCTCACAGACTTCTTACGACAAATCCATTTTATCGGTTTATGCGAGTACGTTAAAAAAGGAAGGAGTTCCGTTTAAATTAATAAGTTGCTCCGATATCATAGCTTTCAACCCCCAGTCTCTCGCTAAGAATATTCCCGCCGTGATATTTCCAGATATGGCAGCAGAGAAGCTCCCTCAATCTATGAAAATATGGGCGGAAAACTATTTAAAAAACGGCGGGAACGTTGCGGTAATTTATAATGCCGGAATATACGACAGACAAGGACTATATTTAAAAAGAGCGGTATTTTCTCGTATAATAGGTTTAAATTATATGCTATATAGTGAAAAAAGGGGGAAAAGTTATGTAGAGGCTTTTATTAGATTTAAAAATAAGAGCAGCGAGAATTTATTTCAGATACCTTACGAAAATACTATAGACGGTTTTTTAACCGGCTATAAATATGGTCCGCTTGAATATCCAATAGCATATACCGCTGCAGGATCGCGGCTTAGCGGTAAAAATATATATGCATACGGCATAGAAAAGAACGGTAAAAAATTTAAATCGTTTCCTTCCTTTGCCGATATTCATAAATATTTTGGAAGCGCTTCTTCGGGAGGTATTAAAAAATTTCCGGCGGTTGTCTTAAAAAAATATGGCCGCGGCCATATTTTATATGTGAATTTGCCTCTTGGATATCTTAACGGATACGAAACTGACGGGTTTTTAACGGGTGTTTTTATCAGAATGTTTCTGTTTAAGGTTGCCCTAGTGCCGCATCTGGTTGACTCGCCTTACGGCAAGGGCGGGCTTGTAGTGGACTGGCATATAGAAAACTACTTAGTTAGAAAGAGCATTCCGTATATGATAAATAACCGCCTTCTCAGAAAAAACCTGAAATTTTCATTCGACGTATCGGCAGGAAGCTTTGAAGACCATCCCGGCGACGGTAGGGGCGTGGACGCATGCGGAAAGAACAGGAACATCATTAAGATGATTCTTCCATACGGAG
Organism: bacterium; assembly: GCA_021811805.1. GTDB lineage: Bacteria > SZUA-79 > SZUA-79 > Acidulodesulfobacterales > Acidulodesulfobacteraceae > Acidulodesulfobacterium_A. The sequence goes on from JAKAQA010000049.1 coordinate 6,119, forward strand.
TTATAGGGACTGACGGCGGTTGGGCGCATAACTGGTGGTATAGAAATATTCGCGATGGAAAATTTAAAGAAAAACAGATGACATACTGGATAAATAAAAATAACGAGTGTCTGCAGAGCATAACCGACTACAAAATAAAAGAATATATGCCTTCCCAGGGTATTTACCCCCAGCCGGTTTCTACTAAAATTCTTAATAAACTAGGAATGATTGCGACTTATTATACGGGGGACATAGGCTCTGGTCCGTCCACGATGTTTTGGAAAGGCAAGATAATTTCCCGCAAAGTTATTGCGTTTTCGCCGTCGGAATACGGGGACGTAGCGTCTCTTTACGAATTGCGGGATTATCAGCATATATCTAATGCAGGGGTTTTAACCTGGCAAAAAGATATAGTAAATTATTGCGTTAAAAACAGGGTCGTCAGGCTATGGTATTCCCATCCGTATGATATCTGGGAATACAAATACCTGAAAGCAATGAAGTCTTTTACGAATTATATTGAAAAAAAACAAAAACAGGGAAAACTACTTGTAAGGCCGATGACCTATTTTGCCAGTTTTATGCTTAGATTTTTAAAAACCAGATATTCCTTTATATCCTCAAAGGACGGCTCGTTAACGCTGTTTATAAAAAACAAAGAAGGATTGAAGGGAATTACCGTAGCTTTACCCAGAAATCAAATTAAGAAACCGGCTAATCGGGGCGGCGTATATAAAATCGAGGAGGGTAGGCGATATTATTATATCGTTTTTACGGAGAATATCGATGAAGACACAGTTCGCTTTAACGGTAGCGGCCGCAACGGTAATGGGGCTGCTGGCGGTTCTTAATTTTGTCCCGGTTCGGAAATGTGCCGCGGCCGAATGTAATAATCCTGCCTTTGCCTTATGGAGCAGGTTTCATAATGTAAAAATAAGAAATGATAAAAAATATTATATTGTTCCATATAATGACAATATAATAGCGTTATATTTTTTGAGCAAAAATAAAAATATTGGAATCATAAAAGATTATATAATGTGGTATTTCAAGCATCTTAACTATCCCGATAAATTCGGTCTTACAGGAACAATGTACGATTATACAATTTCCAGATCTGGATGTAAGGAGAAACCTGCAAATACTTACGATTCGGCCGACAGCTATGCCGCAACCTATATTATGTTGGTTAATGAATACTATATAAAAACTAAAGATATTAAGATAGTTCGGTACGTGTTTAAAAAATTGAAAGACGTTGCATACATTATTCCTTATTTGCAGGATCCTAAAAACGGGCTAATCAGAGCATTACAGGGTAAAGACGAGGAATATCTTATGGATAATTGCGAAGATTACGGAGGCATAACGGCATACCTGAATTTATTGAAAATAATGGGAAGAAAATACCGGGGGGCTTACAAACGTTACAAAAGGCTCAGAAAATCAATAAAAACTGCTATTATAAAAAATCTTTACAACAACCGCCGGCATAACTTTGACTGGGCGGTTATCGGGGGCAGGAAGCGTTACTCAAACTGTGATATTTATTACCCTGATGCCCTTGCCCAATTATTTCCGATATTATATGGTATTGTGAATAGCCGCAAAATAACCGGAAAATTATTGTGGAATAAATTTGAGTCGCTTTATGGAAACAAGTCTGATTCATTTCCTCTCGAACAGAAAGTTTTATATATTCTAACTAAGTCAAAAGCAAATAAATAGAATAACATCATGTTATGCGTATGTTATTAGACGCTATTTTCCGATATTAATATAAAAAAGCTATCAATTACGGGAGGTTTTAAATGAGTTTAAAATTATTATTTATTTTCGGCACTCGTCCGGAAGCGATTAAACTGGCACCGCTTATAATAAAGGCAAAAGAATGCGGCTTTTTTGACGTAAAAGTATGCTTAACCGGACAGCATAAACAAATGCTCAAGCAAGTTATAAATTTCTTTGATATAAAAATAGATTATAATTTTAACCTGATGAAGCCGAATCAATCTCTTTTCGGCATAACCGCAGATATCCTTAATTCCATAGAACCTTTAATCGAAGAGGAAAAGCCGGATTTTATAATAATCCAGGGGGATACGACTACGGCGTTTGTCGGTGCTCTTTCGGGGTTCTATAAAAAAATAAAAGTGGTTCATGTAGAAGCCGGCTTAAGAACCCATGATAAATATTCTCCATTTCCCGAAGAAATGAACAGAGTGTTAATTAGCCGCATAGCGGATTACCATTTTGTTCCAAGTAAAAAATCGTCGGATAATTTATTGGCCGAAGGATTAAGAGATAACATTTATATAGTTGGCAACACGGCTATAGATGCTTTATTATTAGGCCTCGATTTAATGAAAAGAAATGGTGACGAGAAATATCTGGGATTTTTTAATTTTTTGGACTTTTCTAAAAAAATAGTTTTAGTAACAGGACATAGAAGGGAAAATTTTGGTGAGGGATTAAAAAATATATGCGAAGCGCTAAAAGAGATAAAGAACCAAAGCAATAATATTCAAATAGTATATCCGGTTCATCTTAATCCAAATGTCAGAGAACCAGTATTCCGCATACTTGGAGACATCCAGAGGATATTTCTTATAGAGCCGCTCGAATATGAATATATGATATGGCTAATGAATAAATCGTTTCTGATATTGACCGATAGCGGAGGAATTCAGGAGGAAGCATCGTTTTTAGGAAAACCGCTTATCGTAATGAGGGATTCTACGGAGCGCATAGAAGGCTTGGAAGCAGGCGTGTCTGTGCTTGTCGGCACCGATAAGGATAAAATAGTAAAAGAAACGCTCGATTTGCTTGTAAATAAATCGCGATATAATAAAATGAGCACGCCGGTTGAGGTATATGGAGACGGTAATTCTTCCAAAGAAATCATTGATATTTTACATAGAGGAGGGCCATCGGAATTAATAAGGAAGAGGGGATTTGTAGAAATTTATTACCGTAATATAATAGACACTCAGTTAGTACCATTATAAATAAAGACTATCGCAATAGGTTTATCCAAAAATTAGGCATTTTTGGTCAAAAAAAGCAATTTTAACAAGAATCGATTATGAAAACATAAAAATAATAACTGTTCGGAATAAAGCTTACAAAAATTGGCTAAAGAAATAAAATAAAGTAAAAATTACCTCTTTAGAGGGGATATCA
>JAKAQA010000050.1 GCA_021811805.1 bacterium
AAGAGGAGATTTTAGAGAGAAATGCGGGCAGTATTATACTGGCGACCGGCTCGGCTTTATACGACTGTTCTAAAATTCCTTCATTAGGATGGAGTAAGATATCCGACGTTTACGACGGCATAGAATTTGAGAGAATTCTTGCTTCCAACGGTCCGACGGAGGGAAATATTAGGACTTCCGGAGGGGAAGAGCCTCAATCTTTTGCGATAGTCCACTGCGTCGGCAGTTTAGATAAAAATCATAAAGACTACTGTTCAGGTATATGCTGCGAATACGCTTTTAAATTTAATCATATTATAAGAAACAAAATACCTTCCGCCAAAATATATCACTTATATAAAGAAATGGTAGTCCCCGGAAAAGAAAACGGCAGTTTATACAGGCATGCCGCCGAAGATGAAAATACCGTCTTTATAAGGGTAAGCGATATAAACGGAATGACGATAACCGAAGAAAACGGAAGAAAAGTATTTTCGGTAAAAGATGCCTGCGGTTCGGTCGGCATAAACGAAAGCGGCATTAACGAAATCTCGGAAAATAAAAGCGGAGACGGCAGAGGAGGCGAAAAAATCGAAACGGGCGAAAAAATCAAAAACATCGAAAAAATATCGGTCGATACAGTAATCTTATGCCCTGCCGTAGTCCCCGGCAAAGATATTGACGAATTAGCGAGAATACTGGAAACTGCAAGAGATAAAAACGGATTTTTTGAAGAACTTCACGGAAGAACCGATGCCGGAAGAAGCAAAATAAAAGGCGTATATCTTGCAGGAAGCTGTCATATGCCCATGGATATAAAGGAGGCGATGAGCGAAGGTATGGCGGCTGCCGGATATGTTCTTTCCGGCCTTGTTGCGGGGAAAAAGCTCTCTATCGACCCGATATCCGCCGCGGTTGAACAGGAAAGGTGCTCCGGCTGCAAGGTCTGCATAGGAGTATGTCCATATAAGGCAATATCTTTCGACGAAGAGAAAGAAGCGTCTATCGTAAACGAACTGCTGTGCCAAGGATGCGGAACCTGCGCGGCCGCATGCCCGTCGTCGGCAATAAAGGCTAACGGGTTTACTAACGAGGAGATATTTGCGGAAATAGGAATCATGCTGGCGTAACGAAAATATATAACCTTTTAAGAAGAGGAGAAAGCTTGAATGGAAAACATAATGCCGATTAATGAGCCAATTAATGAAAATATTCACTATAACGCACAGGGTATTGAAAAAATAGGCAAACCGGAAACAAATGAAAAACTAGACATTCCAGAAAAAACGGAAGTTTTTGAACCCAGAATAATCGGTTTTTTATGCAACTGGTGCTCTTATGCCGGAGCGGATAAAGCCGGAGCTGCCCAAAAGCAGTATTCCCCTAACGTAAACGTAATTAAAGTTATGTGCAGCGGAAGAATAGACCCTCAGTTTATTCTGGATGCTTTTCAAAAAGGGGCGGACGGCGTTATGATTCTTGCCTGCCATCCTGGGGACTGCCACTATAAAGAAGGCAACTATAGGGCTGTTCAAAGGCACAGACTATTATTGCGCTTGCTCAAACAGTTCGGAATAGAAGAAGAAAGATGCCGTTTCGATTACGTATCGGCGGGCGAGGGCGACCGATTTGTTTCGGTAATAAACGAAACCGTCGAAGCGGTTAAAAAATTAGGCCCTTTAAAAATTATTAAAAATTAAATTATTAAAAAAATATTAATTATTTGAATTAGACGATATAATCATTTATAATTAATTATAAATTCATAAATGAATTAATTGTAGAAAACGGAGGATTTAAAAATGCCTACTCAGACAATCGACGCACGAGGGCTCAAATGTCCTCAGCCTATTTTAAAAATCACGGCTTCGGCAATAAAAATGAAAGCGGGGGATATAATAGAAATTATTGCCGACTGTTCAACTTTTGAAAACGACGTAAGAGACTGGTGTCAAAGGTCAAAAAAAATGCTTATGTGGGTCAAGGAAGAAACTGGAGCAAAAAAGGCCCAGATACAGTTTTAATAGTCCTATTAATCGAATGAAAGAATTTAATCTGAAAAAATTTTTTTCAAAAAAAGAAAATTCTGCTTTATTGGAAAATATCATAAATATTTCCACGGAGCCTGTTTCCGTTCTGGACAAAGCAGGCAATCTTATTGCAGGCGGTACTCCTGCCGCAAAATCTCATTTTTTCCCTATCAAAATAGACGGAAAAGAAATCGGCAGAGTTTCGGGAAAACGCGGAGCGGAGGGTGCGGCGGGAATCCTGTCGAGTTATATACGGTCATGGTCGGTGCAGAGGTCGCTTGCCGAAGAAATACTCCAGAAATACAAAGAATACGATTTGCTGTATAATATTAACGATCTGATGTCTTTGTGTCCTAAACCGGCGGAAATAGCCGATTTTATTATAGCCGAACTTTTAAAACTCATTAAATTCGAGTATGCTTCGATAATAATTTTTAACGAGGCTGATAATGCATTGAATATTTTGTCTTCATACGGAAAAAATTATAACGGCGCCGAATATAAAAAACATATAGAAAAAATCAACGCCAAGGTTTTTAAAAGCGGCAAAGGCGAAATTATAAACGAAAACATTGAGAAAGACGCCTATTCTTTTATATCCGTTCCATTAAAAACAAAAGGTAGAAATATCGGGCTTATAAACGTATGTTCTTTTAAAAATGCCGTATATTATATATCTTCCGATTTTAAAATTTTATCTACCGTAGCTTCCTATGCAGCAAATTCTATCGAAATTACGAGGTTTTATAATATCGAAAAAGAACGCGCAGATAAGCTTCAGGAAAAAAATAAAGAGCTTGCCGACGTAAAAGAGATTATAGCCAATGAAAATATAAACCTGAAGCAAAATTTAAGGCAGAAATTTTCCCCCAAAAAAATACTCGGCATAAGCGGGCAGGTTAAAAATCTATTGGATAAAATAGATAAGATAGCCGATATTTCTTCCAATGTTCTTATAGCCGGAGAGAGCGGTACCGGCAAAGAGCTAGCGGCTAAAGCTATCCATTATTCCAGCGCAAGGGCGGAAAAACCTTTTATAGCGGTTAACTGTTCCGCCATACCCGAATCCATATTTGAAAGCGAACTGTTCGGCATAGAAAAAGGTGTAGCGACCGGCGTCGATAAGCGCAGGGGCAGGGTTCTAGAAGCCGATAAAGGCACGCTTTTTTTGGATGAAATCGGAGACATGCCGCTTTCAGGGCAGTCTAAGGTATTGAGGATGATTCAAGACAGGGAGGTAGTTCCGGTAGGCGGTTCCAAGGCGGTGCCGTTCGACGTAAGAATAATAGCCGCTACCAATAAAGACTTAAAAAAGGAAATAGCGGAAGGAAATTTCAGGAAAGATTTATTTTACAGGCTTAACGTAATAAATTTGAATATTCCGCCTCTTCGGGACAAGAAAGAAGACATAGCCGTTCTTGCAAACTATTTTTTAAAAAACAACGCCGTAAAATTAGAAAAAAACAATATTAAATTTACGGCAGATGCCTTAGAAGCGCTGAATAATTACGACTGGCCCGGAAATATCAGGGAGCTAGAAAACGAGATAGAAAGAGCAGTTGCTTTAAATATTTCCGGCAGAATTGATTTTAAAGATTTGTCGGACAATATAAGAAAATATAGCCCGTTAAACGATAAAGCGGCGGAAGACGAACAAACCGCGAGCATCGAAGAAAACGAAGCTATTTTAATAAGGAAAGTGCTGGAAAAATGCAGCTGGAATAAATCAGCCGCCGCGAAAATGCTGGGAATAACGAGGGAAGGTTTGAGAAAAAAAATGATGAGGTTGGGAATATGAACGCTGAAAATAATATAGAAAAAGAATCGGCCGGTATTTCTGCATATATAAAAAGGGTTTTAAACCATGAATTCGATTCATTGTCCGAAATTTCCGGCATTACGAATTCCGAGCTTGCCGAATCCATTATGTCGCTTGCTTCCGAATATAGAAATTCGCTCATAAGAACCGAAGATTACGTCAAAAGTCTTGCAGAAGAAAAAAATAAAGCGGCGCAGACGCAAAAAGTTTACGGCGCCATGCTTAATAATTCTTCAGTCGGCATTACGCTTGTTAGGGAAAGGCATTTTGTTATAGTCAATAAAAAAATGGCTGAAATGTTCGGATACGATTCGCCGGACGAATTAATAGGAAAATTATCGAGAATTTGCTATCGTTCCGACCGCGATTTTCAGGAAATAGGCAGGAGCGCATACTCGACGGTAAGAGCAGGTCTTGAATATAAGGTGGAATATATTGCTAAAAGAAAAGACGGTTCGGAGTTCTGGTGCCTTCTGTCCGGAAAATCCGTAAATCCCGAAGAGACGGATAACGCCGATTCCGTCTGGATATTTCAGGATATAGACGAAAGAAAAAGACAGGAAAGCCAGTCTTCGGTTATTATTTCCAGTTTATCGGACGCTCTTTTCGTCGTAAACTTGCATAAAAAAATATCCTCGTATAATTTTGCTTTTTTATCAATGTTCGGTTTCAACGAAAAAGAACTCGGACGGGACTTGTCCTTTCTTTTCGACGAGAAAATTAATGAGCTGATAAATAAAGTATTTTTAAACAGAGATATAAACAAAAAAACTATTTATGCCGATGAAATTGAGCTTAGCGGAAGCAGAATCTGCAAGGCTACCGCGACTTCGATGTATCTTGATATCGAAAACAGCCTTTCGAAAGACGATTATGCCGCCGATGCATTTGCGGGAGTAGTAGTTACCGTAAGAGACATCACGAAAGAAAAAGAAGTAGATATGATGAAAACCGATTTCATATCCACCGTATCCCACGAATTAAGGACGCCCCTTACTTCCATACTCGGCTTTGCGAACATCATAAGCAAGAAATTTAAAGACTCCGTATATCCCGTCCTTAACTTGGAAGATAAAAAAATCAAGAAAACCGCAGACCAGATTGAAAGCAACTTAGGCATAATAATATCCGAAGGACAAAGGCTTACTTCCCTCATAAACGATGTATTAGACATAGCCAAAATGGAAGCCGGCAAAGTAGAATGGAAAGACGAACGGTTTACCTCAATGTACGCTATAGAGCATGCCGTATTGGCAACCTCTTCGCTTTTTCAGGAAAAAAAGCTCGGCATAGTAACGGACATAGAAGACGGTCTTCCCGATATATACGCCGATAAAGACAGATTTATCCAGGTTATTATAAATTTTTTATCCAACGCAGTAAAGTTTACTTCCTACGGAGATATAACCGTCGGAGCAAAATCTTTTCGGGATTCCGTACTCATAAGCGTTTTGGATAAAGGCGCCGGCATAAGCAAAGAAAATCTTACCAAGGTATTCGAAAAGTTCAAGCAGGTAGGCGACACCTTGACCGACAAGCCTAAAGGCACGGGGCTCGGACTTCCCATATGCAAACAGATCGTAGAGCATTACGGAGGGAAAATATGGGCTGAAAGCGAAATAGGCGAAGGAAGCACGTTTTATTTTACCGCTCCTTTATATAAAGAACAATCAAGTTCCACTCATATAAAAGATTTTATAGAACAGATTAAGAACTCGGCTCCTCCAGCATTAGGCTACGGCGGAACTTCCAAAAAAATATTGATAGTTGACGACGACGGAAACATCAGAAAACTTTTAAAACAGGAGCTCGAATACGCCGGTTATATTACAGACGAAGCTTCCGACGGATTAGATGCTTTAAATAAAATAAAGCGTAAAAAATACGACCTTGTTATATTAGACGTTATGATGCCCGGTTTAAGCGGATTCGACGTAGCAAAGGTATTAAAAAACAGTCCGGAAACTATGAATATCCCAATAATAATTTTATCCGTAGTAGAAGACAAAGAGACGGGATTTAAAATAGGAGTGGAAAAATATCTCATTAAAGGAGTGGAATATCCGCAGTTATTGAATGAAGTCGACGGGCTTTTGAATAAGCGCGTTTCTAAATAGTCTCCCGCATTTATTTTAGCTTGACATAAGTTATCGTATATTTTATATTATAGAAATAAAATTATTTAAGGAGAAGTAATGCCCAAAGTTCTTATCGCCGACGACGAACCGCATATAAGGCTTCTTTTGGAACAGACGCTTGAAGACCTGGAAGACGAAGGGTTAGAAATTTTTACTGCGGAAAACGGTGCGGAAGCCCTTGAGTCAATCAAAGAAAACAAGCCGGATATGGTTTTTCTCGACGTAATGATGCCCAAAATGAACGGGTTCGAAGTATGTTCTGAAGTAAAAAACAACCTGAAAATCCCCGATATATATATAGTTCTCCTCACCGCAAAAGGGCAGGAAATAGATAAATTAAAAGGAATGGAATCAGGCGCCGACATGTATATGACAAAACCTTTTAATCCCGACGACATTGTAAAAAAAGTACGCGAAATTTTATAAATATTTATCTCATTCTGCCAACTTAGTTCTCATTCTGCCAACTTTGTTGCATTATTGACAGCCTGTTTACATAAAAAATAGACGTAATTATCCTGTTTTTCATAATGGCACGTAAATTGCATATATACTTATATCTTAATTAAGATTAAATAATTTACGGGAGCTTTTATAATTAATTAACAGACCGTTTCCGATTTAATCATGATTCATAGTCTTCGAATATATATAAAAAAGAAGTGGAATACCTGCAGTTGCTGAAAGAGGTCGATGAGTTATTAAATAAAATATAAAAGGAAATATAAATTATGAAAAACGCCAGAAGCATATTAAAAAAGATGCTTTCCAATAAGGAAACCATAAAGATATTGAACGATACCGCAAACGGTTTAGATATTAGCGCTTTGATATTCGATATAAACGGTAACGTCTTGGCAAACATAGGGGCTAATATCGGGCAATCCGGTTCGGAAAACGAAAGCGGGACTTTCTCTTTCCCCGTAAATATTAAAGACGAACAGGCCGGTTACGTTGAAGGAAGCGAAAAAGCGGCAATTATCGTTTCTATATTAACTTATATGCTTGCGGCGGAATACGATAAAAGAGACTTAATAGACGAGGTTTCGAGCAGATATAAGGAAATTAATCTTTTTTACGATTTTACCGAAAAAATACTGGGATGCAGCACTCTCAAAGATATTGCGCTGTTGACTTTATCCTTGGTTAAGAATTTTATTAAGGCGGATACGGTATCGATAATGCTGAAAAACGACGAAACAAACTGGATAGACGTTATTTCCGCTTACGATTACGACGAAAAGACCGTAAAAAATTCCATCGTGCCGTTTAACGGGGAAAGCATAGCCGAGTTTGTTATGCTTTCGGGCAATGCGGAGATAATTAACGATATATCTTTAGACGGTTGGACCGCTCCCGGCGGCGGCACAACGGGTTCTATGATGTGCGCTCCGCTTAAAATAAAAGATAAAGTTATAGGGGCATTAAATATCGCTACCGAAAACAATACCGAGTTTTCTTCTTCCGATTTAAAATTATTTACGACGCTAAGCCATAACGTAGGGATTTTCGTCGAAAACGTCAAGCTGTATAAAGACTTGAAGGAAATATTCATTTCTACGGCATATACGCTGGCGGAAACTATAGAAATGAGGGATAATTATACCGGCAACCATACTAAAAGGGTAATGGAATACAGCTATGCCATAGGAGAGGCTATAGGCATGGACAAGGACGCGCTCGAAGAGCTGAGGCTTTCCGCCATACTGCACGATATCGGAAAAATATGCGTCAAGGACGACATTCTTTTGAAACCTGGAAAATTGACGGACGAAGAGTTTGCGTTAATGAAAAAAAATCCAGTATTCGGCGAAGAGATTTTAAAGAAAATAAAAGGTTTGGAGCATATTATAACCGGAGTCAAGCACCACCACGAAAGACATGACGGCAAAGGTTACCCGGACGGATTAAAGGAAGACGAAATCGAATTAAACGCAAAGATAATATCGGTAGCCGATACTTTCGACGCTATGACGTCCGACCGCCCTTACAGGAAAGGACTTGATCCAAAAATCGCCATAGACGAACTAATAAAATGTTCAGGAACGCAGTTCGACGGAAAAATAGTTGACGCTTTTATAAAGGCTTTTCCGCATATTGATATATCTAAATCATAATCAATTTAAATATTTACATATATATAATTAATATTATTTGAAACCTTTCTGACAAATCTTGAGGTATAATTATAAAAAAATATGTAAATAAATATAAAAATTTTAGCCTTATTTTTTTAGCCAATTAACTTTTAATTAATTAATGGAGGTAATTTTATGGAAACAAAATTAGCCAATCCGGCTCCGCTTGGACTTTCGGGGTTTGCGCTTACGACTTTTTTGCTGAGCATGATTAACGTCGGGTGGTTTTCGGGCGCAAACATGCCGATGGTTCTTGCATGTGCTTTTGTTTTCGGCGGTACTGCCCAGTTCGCCGCCGGTATTATGGAAATGCCGAGAGGCAACAGTTTCGGCACGGTTGCATTTTGCGGTTACGGGGCGTTTTGGTGGAGTTTCGCCCTGTTCGTTTTATTCCTGTCGAAAGGCGTAACCGGGGCGTTCGTAGGCTGGTATCTGTTCTTGTGGGGCTTGTTTACGATGTTTATGTGGGTTGCGTCTTTGAAAAAAGCAAGGGCGCTTATGCTGATTTTTTTATTTCTTACTGCGACTTTTTACCTGCTTGCTATCGGAGCTTGGACTGGAGAGGCTATTATAAACATCGTCGGCGGATATTTCGGACTTATTACAGCCGTTCTGGCATTTTATCTTGCAGCGGCAGAAAGCATTAACGAATCGTGGGGAAGCACGGTTCTGCCGGTATAAAAATTACTACTATTTAATATTATTTACCTCCTTCGCATTAAATTTATTTTTTGCGTGGGAGGGTAATAACCTGAAAACCCAAATAAATTTTTTGTGACGACTGATGCCCCGTCTGTCCCGTATTGTATTTTGCCAACTAAGTTGGCATTAAGTTGGCATATTGTAAACTAAGTTGGCAAAAATAGGGAAGAATCAAGCGTTGAAATTTATCCCTGTCATCCGTCATATCCGGACCAATAGTAGCCTGTCAATTTAAAAGCTGTATTGAACATGTTTTATGGTATAATTAGCATAGGCTATGACTTTTTAGCACCTTTTTGATAATGTGGCACGGAAATTGCTTGTTACAATTATTATGCATCGGTTTAAATTAATTGTTTCGCTTGCTATAAAAATTTTTTAAATAGGAGAATTACTTAA
>JAKAQA010000051.1 GCA_021811805.1 bacterium
GGAAAAATATTGGCAAAGATGCAGATTTTATTTTAAATAAATACAAAAAAGACCGGCTTCTTATAGCCGCAAGAAGATTTCAAACTGCAAGCGAACTTGCATATTACGTTAAAGGAAGACCGCAGACATACTCGTTTAACTATTTTATGAGAAACAACGAATATTCGCTATGGAATAATTTTAAAAACAAAAAAGGACGGAATTTTCTTTACGTGATAGATACAAAATACGGAAGCGACTTAGAAAAAAGCTTATGCGAAAATTTTAAGAGCTGTTCGCTCGTTAAGAAAACCGTAATAAAAAATAAATTCGGCCAAAAAATCAGAACGGTAAAATTTTATATATTACAAGATTTTCTTTACAAAGATAAATATATGTTTATAAAATTCTCGTCTAAGGAATTTTAATTTAAAATTTAAAAGCCTTTTTCGTTAAGAACTTTTAACGGTTCCGAAATCATATCGCTGAATTCCGCTTCTTTTTTTGAAAAGCCGAACGCTAATGCCATTAACTGCGTCAGATAAACAATCGGAAGCTTGGAATCCTTTCCGAATTTCTCGACTATCTTAGGCTGATTAACGTCTAATGCGCCGGCGCATTTAGGGCATATAAGAGCGATAACGTCGGCTCCGGCTTTTTTAGCCTTTGAAATAGTCTGCGAACATAAGGCAAATGATGTTTCCTCATCCTGAACTACGTTCCTACCGCCGCAGCACTGCACTTCATTGCCGTAAAAAACAGTTTCCGCACCTAAAGCTTCCAAAAATTCATGCATGAAACGGGGTCTTTCTGAATTATCCATTTTAGGTTTTTTATCCGTGAACGTGTACATTGAAGGTCTTGAATAAAGGCATCCGTAATAAGGAGCTACTTTAAGTCCTTTAAGAGGTTTAACGACGTTCTTTTTTACTTCTTCTACGCCTTTTTCGTTATACAAAAACTCAAGAATGTGTCTTGCTTCGCCGTCCGGAATATATTCCTCGTTAAATTCGCCCGCTTCTTTAAATATTGCGTTGACGGCAGAAAGTTCGTTTTGATTTTCCTTAACTCTGGTAATAGACCTGGAAAATTCGTGATAGCATACCGAACAGGCCATAATTAAGTTTTTAGAGCCGAGCTTGTTTTTAGCAATCATCATATTTCTAAGGGGCATATACATAGAAGCCGCACCTTTCGATTTCATTTCTCCTATTCCGCAGCAGTTATAATCCGGTATTTCTACAAGTTCAATGCCCATTTTTTTTGAAACCAACTTTGAACTGTTATTGTAGGCTCTGTCTATAGTCAATAAGGCGCAGCCCGGATAATAAGCAGCTTGATTTTCCTTTAATTTATCCATTTATCTAAACCCCCGCTTCGCTGTTTTCAATAGTATTTAATTTATGTAAATAATTTTCTATCGCTTCTTTGGAACTGCTCCAGTTATGAGGCTTGCCCAGCCTTAATACGGAAAATGCCCTGCCGTCTTTAAGCATTTTAAGAATAGCGCCTCTTTCAATTTTTCCAAAAAGTTCCTTTGTTTTTCCTGATTTTTGCATTGCTGACGTATGAAGTTTGGCGAGATCCAGTCTTCCATGTCCTATTATCATATCTTCATATATTTTTTTTACTTCCTCGTCAAGTTTTAATTTAGTTTTAACCTCTTCCTGAAAATATTTTTTTATAACAAGCGCGAGAGCTTCCATCATTTCTGCAGGATTTACCTGTTTTGGACATCTCTGGGAACATTTATAGCAACCCACGCATCTCCATGCAACGTCAATATATTTCTTCAGTTCTTTTAAGTTGCCCAACTGCATCATATAAATAAACGCCCTTGGATTAAATCTTCTATATAAAGGCGTCACGGTACAGCTTGCGGTACACATCCCGCACTGCCAGCATCTGTTTATTCTTGAACCGACTACTGTTTTCTTAATTTCTTCAAAAAAACTTCTGTCGAAATCGGAATTCACGCGTGAAATAATGAAGGTATTCCAGCGGCCGGAGACATCTACGCCGTCTATAACTAAATTTTTTTCTTCTTTAATATTGTCGTCTTCAATAAGATGTCTTGCTACTATATGTTCGCCTTTTTCGGCAACGGGTCTGCCGCCGCCCAAATTTTTGTTATCATGCTTTTCCAGAGCCATATTTTTCCTCCTATTTTATTGCCGGTTCTAACTTTTCTACACCGAGAAGTTTTTTCATTAAAGTAAATCCATCCGGAACGCCGACAGACAAAGACTTAGATTCCGAGTACACCATTTTATAAACGTAATCCGAATACATATAGCTTAGCAGAATATCCGCACCGTAAGGACGTTCCAAATTAAGCCCGTTTTTGCAGGACAGTTCGTAAAGATAATCGATTTCGTCTTTCATTTCCCTAATACTGAAAGGCATAATATAGGGATTGCCGTCCCACGTCCTTTTTAAAAAATCGGCCATATAAGGCAGACACCCAGTACCGTTATCCTGCCTGTAAACCCATGAAGTCCAAAAAACATTCTTATCCGGTTCGTAAAAATGCAAAAGCTCTAAAGCTATGTCTCTTTTAACTATAACGTCATCATATAAAAACAATTCTAAAAAACGTCCTATTCTTATTTCGGCCGACTTTTTAAAATCTGAAAGCACCGCTAACGAATTTTTTAAAGTTTCTTCGCTTACGCCGTTTAAAATTTTTTCCTTATGCCTTCTAATCGAAAAAATCATGGATAATATTTTATCAAGTCTTTCTTTTTCTAATTTGCCGCCGGTTTTCGATGCGTTTATGACATCTGATAAAAACTCCTTTATAATTTCCGTTTTAAATTTCAAAAGATAATTAAAAAGTTCTATTTTTTCATCCGGTAAATTTTCTCTTACTATCTCGAAAAATTTTTCTTCGTATCTTTTATCTATTTTGTTATTTTTTAGTATATAAGGCATTTTACCTGTTTTTTACGGCATAAGTATAAGCATTCATAGCGGCGGCGGCACCTTCGGTAATAGAATCGGAAATAGCCTTAGGCCCTGTACACGCGCCTGCCAAAAAAACTCCGGGTTTATTAGATTTAAACGGGGAAAGCGTAACGTTTTCCGGCTTTAAAAAACCGTGTTCGTCAAGTTCGATGCCAAGCTTGCTCGATATTTCGGGAGACTGCGGTCCGCCTTCCATACCGGAAGCAAGAACTACCATATCGAAGGGAATTTCGAACGGTCCCCTTAAAAGCGTGTCTTCGCCTTTGCATACGACCGTATTGTCCGGTCCTGAAGTAATTTCCGCAATTCTGCCTTTAACTATCTGCACGTCATGTTCTTCCATAGCTTTCCAGTATAAATCCTCAAAAAAACCGTACGTCCTTATATCCATGTAAAATATATACGCTTCGCAGTCCGGAAAATGCTCTCTCATTTCAATAGCCTGTTTTACGGAAACCGTACAGCATACCCTAGAACAATACTGGTTTCCGACATGCCTGTCCCTTGAACCTACACATAGAATAAACGCTACTTTTTTGGGCGGCTTGCCGTTTGACGGCCTTACGAAATTATTCTCTCCCATCATTCTTTCGAGGTCTTTTATATCTATAACGTCGTCGAAAAGCTGATAAGAATACTTTGCATCCCTTGCCGGGTCGAAATGCTCAAAACCCGTAGCAACGATAACGGAATCGAATGTTTTAGTTTCGCTTCCCGATGCAGACTTTATAACGGCGTCGAATTTTTTTCCGTTTTCTTTAAAATCCGAAACTTCGGAAGAATAATAAACTTTGATGTTACCGCCGGACTCGGCTTTTTTAATAAGCTCTCCTATTACGTTGTCGGCCGGCTGCATATCGGGAAACAAAAATTTATATTTGAATTTTTTAGGGTTGCCGCCTAGAAATGAATCCCTTTCGACCAAAGCTACGTTAACTCCCAATTCGGAAAGCATGATGGCCGCATTCAAGCCTGCCGGACCTCCGCCTATCACTAAAATATTTTCAGACATAAAACATCCTCCATTAAATCGCCGTGTTATAATTTTATTATCTTGCTTTTATTTCTTTTTAACTTTTTGGATACTCGTATAAATTAACGGTTTTACCGCCCGCTTTAAGTTCTTCGAGATACGCGTTATATTCTTGTTCAGATTTTTTCCAGTCTATTCCTATTTTTTCGCATAGAGGCCTCCAATCCGTAGTATGCCATTGAAGCTGAACGATTTTAAAAACGTCCGCTCCGCAGACTAATGCCGCAAACATAACATCCGCCATAACTGGAACCTGTTCGGTATAGCCCATAGCTTTTCCTATCCACTGGTTTTTATCCAAGGTAGTCGTACATCCTGTATCCTGCGTAATACAAACGTCGGAATGAGCCTCTCTGACCATCGGCCTTATTTTTCTGTCCATTACGAAAGACCTGGATGCTTCTCTTTCAGTCAATATATGCCTGAAACCAAAACCGCAGCAATCGTACCATGTAGAATAATCAGCCACCTGCGCGCCGAGAGCAAGCATTACTCCCGTAGAAACAGCCGTTCTTTTTCCGGCGTATATGTCTTTGTCGTAAATACAGTCTTCCGGAATCATTTTATATGTATGGCAGGCCGGATGGACGGTCGCTATGACGCTGCTTAAGTCGTATTTTTTTAACTTTGCTATTTCAAACCGCATAACGTGTACCCATTCGCTATAATGTACTATATATTCGGGGATGACTAAATCCCTGCCTATTTTATGCATAATTCTGCGCACTTCGTCGCGCAATTCTTTATTTTCGACGAGCAAATTTCTCATCTCTTTATAGTCGCCGAAAGTAGTAGCACAGTGAAAAAGCGGAAATAAACCTAATTCGTATGCCCTGTGCCAGTTTCTTACGGCGACTGCGGCAAGCCCGACGGGATTGGACGTTCCAGACCCATGGTAATTCCAAGCGGTGCATGACGTCTGGTTTCTTTCATCTACGTATTCGATGCCCATCTGATTCATAAACCACAGTAAAGACACTGGATATCCTGGAATATTGCCGCACTGTCCGCATGATTTGTGATGCCATAATTTATTGGTAGGAATTTTTTTCTTCCATCCAAGCAGGGTTTCGGCTTCTATGGGTTTATTCTCTTCTTTTATATGTATTACCTTAACCTCTCCTTTTGCTTCAAGTTCGAGAAGTCTTTCATGTATATCTTCAAGTTTTCTTCCGGCAGTGTGGATAAAATCCGATTTAACGTTTGCAAGACCGAGCCTGTTGCTAATTTCTATAGCCATATCTATGTCTCCTTATTTCTGGATTCCCGCCTGCGCGGGAATGACTAAACTTTAATTTAAATATTTACCTTATTTTATAATTCCCGTCTTTTCTTTATTATTCCCCCATGCTTATTTTGTCATTCCTGCGCAGGCGGGAATCCAGACTATATAAATTAAGACTAATTATCGCTTCCCGTTAAGAACTCCTAACGTCGTCCACTATATCCTGGATTATTTCGTAAAGCGAAGGGTCGACAGATTCTATTATTTTAAAAACTCCGGCTTCGTCAAATATATCGTATAATTCTTTCATCGTTTCGGGAGCGACGTCCCATGCCAAATTGGTAACCTGAAGGGTCGGCATAGGAATAGCCTTTCTTTTTACGGAAAGGTCCGTCGAAGCGTATCCTATATGCGGACCCCAGTCCGGAAAGAAGTCCGGCTGTATCATGTCGGGAGAAAGCTGATTGCCGTATGCGGTGAGTTTTAAAAGCACGCGCGAATAAGGTTTTAAAACTTTTTTCGCCGATTCAAATCCTCTTCGTACGGCAATTTCCCTTAATATAGCTATGACGCCTCCGGGGCTGTTTAAAAACGGGCAAATCATCGCGCATGTAAAACACTGAAAACAAGCCCATACATATTCGTCCATCATTGTCCAGATAAGCTCAGGGTCTTTCGATTTCATTTTTTGCAAGACTATACGCGGAGAAAAATCAAAAAATCTGTGGGGCGGACATCCGCCAGTACAGACGCCGCAGTTTAAACAACCTCTGACATATTCTTCGTACCGGAAATCTTTTCTTGCTTCTTCGAAAATCTCTTTTTTTAAATCGGCGGGAACTATACTTACTCCATTTTCATCATATTCCATAAAGATCTCCTGCTTTACCGTTTTCGTTTATATCGGCTATCAATAAATAATTTCAAAATTACTTAATTATATTAATAATAACACAATAAATAAAAATGTCAAATTTACTAACAATTTACTAACAATTTTATTTAACAATTGCTTATTAAAGGAATTTTCAAATCTTGTCTTCTATATTTTCGACGTTTTCCATTGCGTCATACTTTGCCCTGCCGTTTACGCCGCCCATCATATCAAGTTCGGACGAAGAAGCGTAAAAATGTTCGTCCGGAGCCGTGGGCACGGAGTGCAAAATTTGTAAATACTGCAGAATAGTAACGAAAAATAAACCGCCTATCATATTGCCGACCAGAGTTAAGGGTACGTAACTATAAAGCCATGAAAAATATGAAATATGCGAACCTGTATTTATAGCTATTAAAATTTCCGACGACGCCACCACGATATGACTGAAAGAGTTTAGATAAATCATAAAGCCTACAACCCATATAATAAAAATCCTAGCTAACGTTCCGCTTGACGCTATTAAGAGCCATGTCATAAGGGTAATCAGCCAACCAGCAAATATAGCGCTTAAAATCATGACGAAGGGTGTTCTATCCATATAACTGTTTGCAACGCCGTGTATATGCTCAACGACGAAAGACGGAACAATCTGATTTAACGAACCTGCTATTACAAGCGCAAAAATAAAAATTCCCGCCATATTTCCTATAAGCGTAAGCGACCACAATTTTAAAAGTTCTAATATTTTGCCTTTTTTTGCGATGACCGCGGTTACTGGAACTAAAAAATTTTCCGTAAAAAGCTCGCTTTTACCTATCATTAAAAACATGAAACCTATAGGAAAAAACAGTGCGCCGAATATTTTCGATATATTAGCGCCGACTAAAGGAGCGGTTGCCCCTGCAACGTACGAAGAAGCAATTATGCCGAAAGTAACGTTCATGCCGGCTATAAGACCCGACATAGACATTTCAAGCCAGCTTCGATTTAGCCTTGCCTGTCCTACTTCGACCGAAGCCTTAAAAATTTCGGAAGCCTCTTTCCCTCCAGGCTTTTCTATTCCTTTAATGGCGCCAATACGAGCCTTGGTAGCTTCTAAAATTTCGTTTATTCTTTTCGACAAGTATAAAGAATGGTGAATTTCCTCGGCAAGATTGTTTTCTATAAGCGCCCTTACTCCGGGGTCGTCTATTACTTCTAATCCGGCGGTATAATCGTTAATTGCGTTTTCTTCTATTTTTAAATCGATTCTAAGCATATCGAGAGGCGCAGCGACCTGATGAGATGCCTCGCTCACACCCTTCTGAGCTTCTCTTATAGAATTTAAAGTATTAGGCGTTCCGCCGAGTTCGATTATTTTTTCCCTAATGTTTATGATGTGCCCGCTTTCTGTGGACGCAAAAGATTTTAACGCCTGAACTAAAATAGGGTCTTTGAGGGTTTTAGCCTGCTCGACGTAAAGGTCCCTGCCCGCTATCTCGGCGGCAAGATATTTTTGAAGCAGGGCAATAGTATCCTGTACGGCTTTGGTATTTTTAGAATGTCCGAGACTTGAACCGCTTTCGCGTTCATCGCTTTTTAAATATAAGTCCGTCATGGTATTAATTATATATCAAGTCTATTAATTTGACAACATGCAAGAACATATGCAAGAAGACAATAAAGCTGAGAAAAAGCAGGGCAAAAAGCAAGGCAATAATTGACTAAAAAGTCATTATGCTGTAAAATAACTGCTTATGGAACCGAAACCTACGCCCGTATCCACAAAACCAGTATCTACAAAAAGCCTTTTAATTGCCATACTTTCTACAATAGCCCTTGCCGATTTCGGACTTGGATTAAATACCGTCGTGCTTCCTCTTTATGCGAAAAGCCTCGGCGCAAGCATAATCACTATCGGTTTAATAATCGCATCTTTCGGGCTAGCCCGCATATTCGTAAATATTCCTATAAGCATTATAAGCAAAAAACTGAACGCGCAATATATACACATAGGAATACTGTCTATTTTTCTGGGCGCAGTAGGATACCTGCTTTCAACTTCATATTATCAGCTTTTCTTATTTAGATTTCTCGAAGGATTCGGCTCCGGCATAATCAACACCTCTTCGATGATAATCCTGACTAAACGCCTTTATAAAGAAGAAAAGAGAGCCAAGGTTTTAAGCAGGTATATGATAGCAAGAAGGCTTTCTATGGGGTCTGCGCCGTTTATCGGAGCCGTAGTCGCTTACGAATTTTCCGATAAAGCTGCATTTTTGCTTTATGCTTTAATAATGGCCGTAGGAGTAATAATAGCTTTTTATAATAAAAAATTCCTAAACAGCATAAATACTATAGACAAAACATCCTTGCAAGACAACGCGGAAAACGTAAAAGAAAACATAAAAATAAAAACAGACACGGAAGATAATTTCATAGAAAATATCAGCATCGATACCGACGGCAAAACTTCTATCAAAACTGCCGATGCAGATAAAAATATCGGCATTAATACACGTAAAAAATATTTTGCGCTTCTGTATAATTTTAATTTTATCGCATTATGTTTTTTAACGTTTACTTTTTTCTTTTCAAGAATAGGTTCGAGAAGGGAACTGGTGCCTTTAGTAGGATACAGCATAATGGGCTTAAATAAAGCGGACATAGGACTGCTTGTTTCTGTATCGGCCGTAATCGGCGTCGTTCTTACATATTATTCCGACAGAGTTATAAATGTTATGGGAGTTAAAAAATCTATAATAACCTCTTTCATTATTACGGCCATAGGAGTTTTAAGCTTTATAATATTTAAAAACCTGATATCGTTCGGATTATCTATTATTTTATTAAGTGCCGGCGGCGGATTTTCAGGTCCTGCAAGAAACCTTTATTTAATGGACAGCGTAGATAAAAACCGTTACGACGAGGCAATAGGCATTTACAGGACGTTAAGCGATTTCGGTTTTGTCCTTGGACCTGTTGCGGTAGGAGCGGCATTCGATTATTTTAATTATATAAATGCATATAGTTTAGTTGCCTTTATATTAATTTTTGCCACGATTTTATTCGGATTCTTCGCTAAATCATATCGCAATA
>JAKAQA010000052.1 GCA_021811805.1 bacterium
CGGAGATTTTGCCGCGGCAATGGTCGAAAGCGGACTGAAGCACATAAAGCTGTTAGAAGACGAATCGTTTTACGATATAAAAATATCCTTAAAGTCCGCCGATGTTTTAACTACGGTAAGAGGGTACGAACTCCTGGCCGAAAAAGTGGATTATCCCTTTCATATCGGCATAACCGAGGCCGGAACGGTATTTTCCGGAGCAATAAAATCAGGAGTGGGACTAGGAATATTACTATATGAGGGGTTGGGGGATACGTTAAGGGTTTCTTTGAGCGACGACCCCGTTACGGAAGTTATCGCCGGTTATAATATTCTGAGAGATTTAGGTTTAAGGCGCGGCGGGGTTCAGCTTATCTCGTGTCCTACCTGCGGCAGAGCCGAGATTGACGTCGTAAATATAGCAAAGGAATTCGAAAGGGTTTCCGCCGGAATAAAATCCGATATAAAGGTTGCAATAATGGGATGCGTAGTAAACGGTCCAGGGGAGTCTGCGCATGCCGACGTCGGCATTGCCGGAGGCAGAGAAAAGTCGGTTTTATTTTCCAAAGGAAAGAAAATAGGAAAATACGACAATAGAGAGATACTCAAGGCGTTAATCGATGAAATAGAAAATATTACCGGAGAAAAAATTAATAATAAAAAAAATTAAATCAGGAGTCAGCGTGAGATATTCGTCGTTTTTTATTCCGTCTTTGAAAGAAGACCCTAAAGAGGCTGTACTTAAGAGCCATAAACTGCTTTTAAGAGCCGGATACGTCCGACAGCTTTCGGGAGGCATTTATACTTATCTTCCTCTCGGCTTAAAAAGTCTGCGTAAACTTGAAGAAATAATAAGACAGGAGATGAATTCGGCAGGCGCGGTCGAACTTTCGATGCCGTTTGTCCAGCCTTTAGACTTATGGAAAGAATCCGGCAGAGATGAAGATTACGGAAAGGAGCTTCTGCGCTTTAAAGACAGGCAGGACAGGGATTTTTGCCTTGCTCCTACTTATGAAGAGGTTGTAACCGACCTCGTTAAGAAAAACGTAAAGTCTTATAAAGAACTGCCGCTGACGCTGTATCAGATACACCTTAAGTTCAGGGACGAGATGCGTCCGAGATTCGGACTTATGAGAGCCAAAGAGTTTATCATGAAAGACGCTTACAGTTTCGACGCGGACGAGGGAGGACTCGACGAAAGCTATAAAAAGATGAAAAGGGCATATGAAAATATATTTAAGAGACTCGGATTCGATTTTAAATTTATTAAAGCCGAAGCGGGCGAAATAGGAGGAAGCTATTCCGAAGAACTTATGGTTTTTTCCGAATACGGCGAAGACAGGATAGTTATTTGCGAAAATTGCGGATATGCCGCTTCAATAGATGAAGCCGACTCCGCTTCGGATTATCACGGTCAGCTTGAATCGTGCAGACAGCCGAAGATGACCAAACTTTTTACTCCGGATAAAAAATCCGTAGAAGAAGTCGGGGAATACCTTAAAGTGGATAAAATCTGCTTCGCAAAGACGCTAATATACGAAACCGAATCGGGTTTTATCGCCGCCATGGTTAGGGGAGACAGGGAAATAAACGAACGCAAACTTAAAAAAGCGGCGGGAGTCAAAAATTTATTCCTCGCAAAAGAGGGAGACGTTGAAAGAATAACCGGAGCTCCCTGCGGTTTCGCCGGTCCGTTCGGATTAAACGGCATAAACCTGATTGTTATAGACGAAGATATTAATAACTCGGAATACTGGATTACCGGAGCCAACGAAAAAGACGCCCATATGGCAAACGTAAAGCCCGGACGCGATTTTACCCCGGATGTCACCGCCAATATAAGAAGCGCGCAGGCCGGCGATAAGTGCGTAAGATGTTCCGGCGTTTTAACCGTTAAAAATGCAATAGAACTCGGACATATTTTTAAGCTCGGGGAAAAATATTCAAGCATTCTGAATGCAAAATTTTTGGACGAAAAAGGAGAGGCAAAATTTTTTGTAATGGGCTGTTACGGCATCGGGGTCGGCAGGACGCTTCAGACGCTTATCGAAGTCTTTTCTGACGATAACGGAATAAATCTTCCGGTATCGGTAAGTCCTTTCAGCACGGCCGTCGTCAGCCTTAACGTCAACGACGAAAAGATAACGTCGGTTTCCGAAAAGATATACTCCGATTTGACGGCTATGGGAATCGATGTTATATACGACGACAGGAAATTATCCGCAGGCATTAAACTTAAAGATATAGATTTAATCGGAATACCTTTCAAAATAGTGGTCGGCAATAGGACAATAAAAGATAATAAATACGAGCTTAATATAAAAAAAGGCGGCATAACGGAAACTTTCGGCGATTTAGAAAGCCTGTATCAAAGGGTGCGGGAGTTGTTAAGATAAAAAAATCCCCGCGTCGAAGAAACGCAGGGATTAAATTTTTAGCTGTTTAGTTTAAGCCGGACGACCGTCCGTTAATTATGCTCAGCCGAATCCGCTGCTATAACCGCCGCCGCCTCCGCATGAACCGGAACTTGAAGACCCGTAACCCCCTCCTCCGCAGCTGGCGAAAGAACTGACTCTTTTTGCGGGTTTTTCCGCTCCGCAGACGGGACATTTAATGTCTTCGCCTTTTTCGCTGAGCCTTTGATAAACTTCAAATATTTTTCCGCATTTTTTACATTCGTATTCGTAAATCGGCATATTTATAATTTTCCTCCGTTTCCCTTTTTGTATGTCTTTTTATATATTATATCATAAAAAAGCATAAAAAAAATCTTATAACGTCCCCGTTACTAATTTTATATAGTATTTATCGACATTAAGCCTGAACAGCGTATTTAAATATTCGACTTTGGCCGCTTTGTATTCGTCGAGTGTTCTGTCGAGATTTATTAAGGTAGTCATTCCGGCTTTGTATCTGTTAGTAGTAATTTTTAAGGTCTGCTTTGCGTTTAATGCGGCAAGTTTTGCAACCTTGGCATTCATTAAATCGGTTTTATACTGCAGATAGGCCTTTCTTACCTGCATTTCGATTTTATTTTTCAAAAGTCCCTGATATTCGAGCATGGTATTATAGCCGCTTTTAGATTTCTGCAGATTATTATAATCGTATAACCCCGAAAAAATATTGAAGTGAAGCATTACCGTTAAAGCATAACTGTAGGAATCGTCGGGATGAATAGCCGGTCCGTTGCTGAAATAATCGTATCCGGCAACCAATTTCGGCAAAAATTTACCTTCGGCTTCTTTGACGCCGAGACCCATATTTTTTTTATTTAACAGAAGAGCTTTGTAATCGGGTCTTTTTCTGAAAGCGGTTTTTTGCAGGGAATCGATGCTTAAGGATTTATTATACGGAATGCTTTTTAAATTACTTGTCAATTCATATTTAGAATTAATCGGAATTCCTATTTCTATATTTAAAAAATACCTCGCAAGTTTATAATTTTTTTTTGCCGAAGCGAGTTTTTCTTTCATTGCCGCAAGTTCGACGTTAGCCCTCAGGACGTCCGAAGATACGACCTGACCGGCTTTAAACATATTTTCCGCAAGAGTTTTATATGCGTTAGCGGTTATCACTATGCTTTTCATCAGCTTAACGTAATGTCCGGCAAGTATCGACGAATAATATGCTTTAGCGACGCCGTAAAGAACTTTCTGCTTAGTTTCGCTTAACCCTTTTTTAACCGCCCGCCTGTTGAGTTTCGCCCTTTTATAGCCTAAATATATTTTTCCGCCCATAAATAACGGCTGTTCTATAGAGAATTCCGATTCGTAATTGTGTATCATCCCCGGATTATTTAAAAAATTAGGGCTGAAATAAGATTGAACGTTTTGATATGTCAGTATTCTCTGATTTAATACGCTGCCGAATGCATACAGCGGATTATCGGTGTTCATATAAATTTCGTTAAAATCTATTTTCGGAAAAAAGCCGCTCAGGGCTTCATTTTCTTCGTAGCCCGCGGAATTAAGCTTTATTTTTTCAAGCTTTAACATTTTGTTGTGTTTTAAAGCGTATGTAAAAGCTTGCCCTATGGACATGCCCGGCATCCCGTTCCGGTGCAAAGCAAAAGCTTTTCCAGTCTTTGCCGTTATTATCGCAAAAGCAAAAAAGATAACGGCGGTTATCATTATAAACGTATTTTTAAATTTTTTATTTCTATTCATATATATATATATTTTAATAATTATATATTTAATTTAATAAATTTTTATATTATATTATTTTTTATTTTTATTTTGGTAAATTGAATAAAATAGATTTATCTGTTTTTGAGCCGTTTTGATTGAGGTTTTCTTTCGAAGAGGCGCGGCCGCCGTATTCTTTTAAATCTTTAAATATTTTCCCTGTTCTTTTATCGTTGAGTTCATAGCACATCATAACTCCGTCGCGTCTACAGCTGACGATTCCTTTGTTTTTAAGGGATATAAGATGCTGTGAAACCGTCGCTTGAGGGAGGCCGAGGGATTCCCATATGTTTTTCACGCAGGATTTTTTACTTACCAGAACCTCGATTATTTTAAGCCTTATAGGGTGGCCCAGCGTTTTGAGAAGTTCCGCCTCGGCTTTATATTCGTCTTCGATATTATTCATAGTTATGAAATAAATTATATAAAAATATAGATAAACATATATATTAATTAATGTTATTATATTTAATTTTATAATGTATGTCAATAAAAATCGAGGACATAAAAATCAAAGACCTCATTTATTTAGAGCTCTTGTCGCGTATAATTTATTTAGGCATTATAAGATTAAAACGCGGGTTAAAATGAAAGATGGATTTGCGCATTGGCGGCATATTCCATAAAGGTAGCGGCGCCGGCATATTCGACTCCGTCGATCATATCCTCTCTTTTAAAACCGAAAAGGTCCATAGTCATCTGACAGGCTATCATTTTAACACCGGTTTCCTGACATAAGGAAACAAGTTCGGGAATTGTTGCTATCCCGTTTTTCTTAATCATAGACTTCATCATAGAAGTAGCCATTGCCGTCATACCGGGAATAGCGCCTATAATGTTTGGGACGGGCATGGGCATTGCGGGATTTGCGATAGGGGAAACTTTCAGGCTGTCTCCTGCATCTTTTTTAAGTATCTGCAATCCGTAAAACGTAAAAAATATCGCGCTCTCGATATCGAGCGTTGCCGCGGTAGAAGCAAGAATAAGCGGAGGATAAGCCATATCCAGCGTTCCGTGAATAGAAATAATAGCCATTTTTGTCTGATCAGCCATTTTTGTTCTCCTTTTAAAGGTTTAAATTAAATTTTAAATTTTAGACATAGCATAATAACTTAAACGGAATTTAAATAAAACGCATTAATTGAAACCAAAATATCAATATAGGCCGATAATTTTAATCTACCACTTTTTAAAATAAATGGCAAGAAAATATTTTTTTACAATAAAATAAGGCTATTATTTTTTAAGATTTTTTTCAGGCAAATAGGGGTTTTTGTCGCAAAAAAAGTTGCAAATTTGACTTTTATATTAATTTAATGGTATATTTAATCAAAATATATATTAAAAATGTTTATTTGCATATGAAATATATATTTTTTATTAAAATTTTAATGTTTTTGGAGTAAATTTTGAAGAAAATTAGAAAAATTTTATTCGGATTGAGAATTATTATAAGAAAATTGATTAGCAAAATCCAATTTAAATATTTTTTGCCTTATTTTTTATTGCTGTCGGTATTAATTTCAGCAGCTTTTTTGTCTTATTGTTATATTATTCCTTTGTATTACAGTTACTTAAAGGAACGGCATGACGTAAAACTGCTTAAAAATAAAATCCGCGTCGATTATGAAAAGATAAAGATTTTTAAAATTATAAAAACATTTAACTCCGGACTTCCCGTGCCTGAGGAAAAAAAGGTCTCCGACCTAATATTTAATTTAGGCGAAAAATATAAGATAAATCCAGCTTTGATTCTGGCCGTTATAAGGGTCGAAAGTTCGTTTAATAATTTTTCCTACTCTAATATGGGAGCCGTCGGCCTGATGCAGATTAAGCCGGTAACCGGACTCTATATTATAAAAAAATACCGCATAAAGTCTAAAAAATTTAATTATAATACAAGATATATTGAGTATCTTCCTATAAATTACCTGTATAATCCTTCTTTAAACATAAAAATAGGCGCACGGTATTTATTAAGTTTATTATACGAATTTAAGAATTTAAAACTTGCTTTGTTTGCATATAACGTAGGTCCGACATTAGTTTACAGGTCTTTGAAGCGGGACGGGTCGAACGGCGGCGGCGACAGGTTAAACTTTGATATTTCCGAAAGCACTAACAGGCTTTTTTCGGATTTCTATTACGGATATTATAAAAGAGTAAAGAAGTACTTTGCAATTTATAGCAATGAGATATTTAAAAATAAAATAAACGGTTAAAATATCCTTATTTTATTCATAAAAACTCCGAGCCGTTATTTTTTACGTATTTTAAAGATTTAATGAACGATGCCGCCAATATGAATAAGATTATAAAAATAACCAGAAAGAATCCGACTCCAAGAGTGTGAAGATTGTGGACTTTAACGGGCGTGACGAACCCTGCCTGTATAAGTTTTGGAAAAGCTATTTCCAATGCCGCCGCCAGCACGAAAGCCAGCCCTCCCCAAAAAAGGGTTAATCCCGAAGTTCTTCTTGCTATATATTCTATGCCTTTTTTTGGAATTTTAAGCCGCTCCATAAATCTTCCCGCAAAAATGCCTATAATTATCTGCGTGGCCATAGTGCCGAGACCGAATAAAAGACCGGGTAAAAAACCGGTATATCCGTTAGGCATTTTCGGAGCAAGGACGGTATAAACTATAATAGCGAAAGCTCCGGTGCCCCATCCTGCGATGAATCCGTGAAGCAGTACCATATATAAAGGGATAGGACGCGATTTATCGCCTGCATGTTTTGTCTGCGGCTTAAGGGTTTTAATTCTTAAAAATTTCAAAAGTATTTTTTCGAGCCCCTCGAACAGTTCGAAGTTTTCTCCCAGGCCTATCACGTAAGCTCCGGCAAACGACATTACTATGCCGACGAATAAGTATATGATAGGAACGACGTCCGGTTTTGTTAATATTTTTCCTAAGGCATAGTAGGATAGTTCGGATGCTACGGCTCTTTGAAACGTAAATGCCAGGGAAAAGAGGAGCCCCGTTTTAAATCCGCCTTTAGTGCTGTAACTGCCTATGGAATAGCTGAACGTAATCGGCCATGTATGTTCGTCCGGGGTAAATCCGTGAACTATTCCAAGCAAAAAAGCCGTGGCTAATATTGAAAATAAAGACGAAAAATTTTGCGGATTGTAAAGATTGAGCATAATTTTATTTTGTTTTTTAATTGGTTCTGCTTTTATTATTTTACCCTTTTAATTATATGTTTGTAAAGGATTAAGGGGATAAAAAAAATTAAAAAATTCTCAATATTTGAAGGGTTTTCGATAATCTGATATAATTTCGATTAAACGAAGAGTTAAAAAACGGTAAAAATCTGCATGTTTAAAATCTATAATAAAAAAGTAAAGATTGTCGCTACTCTCGGACCGGCAAGCGACGGCAGGCGCGTGCTTGAAAGCATTATAAAAAACGGGGCAGACGTTATAAGGCTTAATTTTTCGCACGGAGACGAAACTTATTTTACAAAAGCTATTAAAAATATAAGGTCGATATCCAAGGATACCGCTATTTTAATTGATTTACCGGGACCTAAAATAAGGACGGGAAAACTATCCAGAGATTATATACCGGTTAATAAAGGGGATATAATAAAATTAACGGATAAACAAATAGTATCCGACGGAAAAAATATTTTTATAAATTATGCTCATCTCTGCAAGGATATAAAACCTAAAAGTTTAGTATATATAAACGACGGAAAGATAAAATTAAAAATAATAAGAAAGCTAAACGGAAGAGAACTTGAAGCGGAAGTTTTAACCGGCGGCATACTTAAAGCGGAAAAAGGCATAAATTTCCCTGATTCGGTTTTAAGCATCCCTTCTATTACCGATAACGATAAAAAGTTTTTAAAATTCGGCGCTGAACACGGCGTCGATATGTTTGCGGTTTCGTTTGTCAGAAGCAGCGAAGATATTTTGTACGTTAAAAATTTTCTTAAAAACGAATGCGGCGGGAAAGAGTTCTTAATTATTGCAAAGGTGGAAAAGCTCGAAGCCCTGAAAAACATTGAGAAAATAGCCCGCGTTGCCGACGCCTTAATGGTAGCGAGAGGCGACCTTGGAGTAGAAGCTCCGGTTGAAAATATTCCCCTGGAGCAAAAAAGAATAATTTCCGTTGCTAATTCTTACAAAAAACCTGTTATAACGGCAACGCAGATGCTCTTGTCTATGGTTGAAAACGAATCTCCTACAAGGGCAGAGGTTACGGATATCTCTAACGCCATTTTTGACGGAACGGATGCGGTAATGCTGTCCGAAGAAACCGCAGTAGGCAAATATCCGGATGAAGCCGTTAAATATATGTCGAAGATTATAAAGGCTACCGAAAAGAGCGAAATATATAATAAGATTCATAGATTAGGCAATGCCGCGGAATATTCGGGCGGGCGATATGATTTAAACGCTATCGAAATTCAAACGCCGGATATTTCTAATATAATTGCCGAAATGTCGGTTGCGGCGTCTAAGCTTTTAAAAAATTCTATTATAGCGGCGATAACAAGGTCGGGTTATACCGCTAACCTGATATCGTCGTTAAAGCCTCATGCGCCTATTCTCGCCATAGTTCCCGACGAATTCGTAAAGCGAAAATTGTCTTTAAATTACGGAGTTTCGTGCGCCGTTATGAAAAATATAGAGTCTCAGGATATCGATTTAAAAGACGCCGTCGATTTAATTAACGAAGGATTGAAAAGCGCGGAGCATAAATGCCCCGATTACGCGATATTGACAGGCGGAGTTCCTATAGGAGAACCCGGTTCCACGGACTTTGTAAAAATAATCAAACTGCGCTGCAAATAAACATTTTTCGTATTAGCGCTTGAATAAAAATCTCTATAATGTTATATTATTTTTATTAATTTAATTAATTCTCTTCGGAGAGATGGCCGAGTAGGTCGAAGGCGTTCGCCTGCTAAGCGAATGTATGTCCTAA